>NZ_JBGTYY010000072.1:0-588 GCF_041807705.1 Mannheimia kashgarensis | reverse complement strand
TACGCCTGCTACAAACAGCTCTATGAGTTTATGTTGTTTGTACTGACTTAGACGACTTTTTCTCATAGGGTTATCTTAACCTAAATGGAAGTTTTAGTCGTTATCTAGGACAGCCCCTTAATTTTATTTCATCTAAAACTGATAAATTCATAGTGTAGCCTCACTAAAATAGTGTTTAACAGGATTGTTTTCCTTTCTCTGTTAAGAGAAAGGAAATGCATAGTACTATGCAAGGCTGATAAAAAATCAAGATAATAAGCGGTCTAAATTACCCAATTTTTTTGCAAAATTCAGAAATGCAAAAAGCCGACTGAAATCAGTCGGCTTTCTAAATAATGGCAGGGGCGGAGAGGCTCGAACTCCCAACACCCGGTTTTGGAGACCGGTGCTCTACCAATTGAACTACGCCCCTATTGGTAAATTCTGTGTGGTTGTAGGGGCAAATAATGATTTGCCCCTACTTAAATAAGTTGGCGGAACGGACGGGACTCGAACCCGCGACCCCCTGCGTGACAGGCAGGTATTCTAACCAGCTGAACTACCGCTCCGCAAATTCATAGATTGATAATGCCCTACTCTCACATGGCG
>NZ_JBGTYY010000071.1:0-614 GCF_041807705.1 Mannheimia kashgarensis | reverse complement strand
TAATAATTCAAAATCATCTAAAGTCGGTTCTGTATACCAGTCAGGTCTTTGACAGCTAAAGTCTATTTCAACAAGTTTCATCAAAGGAATGATGTTATGCCGTTCGTGAGCTTTTAGATTTTGTAATTGGGCTTTAGTTAAACCTACGGCCATAAGATCCTTTTCATATCTCCAAAATGTGTTTCTTGGCATAGCGTCTAAGGTTTCCCTATAGCCATCACTTAGTAAATTCTTATAAAAACTGAATAAACGATCAGCTTTCGCATAGCTCACATTTCCTTTTGGAGTGATTGAAAAATAATTTTTCCGTAATAAACGCTGAATTTGATCTCTGTTGTAAATATTCATATTGCTTTCCCCGACAGCCTTAATAATGTCTTTGAATGCGTCTTGCCATAGGTCTTTAATCAGGCTTCTACCCTGCTCTTCGTAATCTCTCTGATAGTTAATTAAGTCAAATAAATTGCGTGGGATTTGATGTTTATCTAAATAACGTTGTTTTAATCTTGCTTCAAAACGAACACATTTTTTTGAAAATTCAATGAGATTTGGATTACTTAATACTTGAATTGAGTTTTGCAGATACTTTTTACTTGGTGATTTTTTGAAGTCGT
>NZ_JBGTYY010000070.1:0-723 GCF_041807705.1 Mannheimia kashgarensis | reverse complement strand
AGGCTCAGATACAGTAACTGTATCAGGCACAACAGAGCCGGGTGCAGCTGTAGTTATTAAAGACGAAGCTGGAAAAGTAATCGGCACAGGCAAAGCAGATGATAAGACAGGTGCATACAATGTAATCCTAGATGATCCAAGCAAAGCCAAAGACGGCGAAACTTTAACTGTAGAAGTAACAGATAAAGGCGGTAACAAAGTAACGGGTACAATTACAGCTCCAGATGTAACAGACCCAGATAAACCGACAGCCGACAACACAAAAGCGACTGGTGAAAAAGGCTCAGATACAGTAACTGTATCAGGCACAACAGAGCCAGGTGCAACAGTGGTTATTAAAGACGAAGCTGGAAAAGTAATCGGCACAGGCAAAGCAGACGATAAGACAGGTGCATACAATGTAACTCTAGACGATCCAAGCAAAGCTAAAGATGGCGAAACTTTAACTGTAGAAGTAACAGACAAAGCAGGTCAAACAACAACAGGTACAATTACAGCTCCAGATGTAACAGACCCAGCTAAACCGACAGCGGACAACACAAAAGCGACTGGCGAAAAAGGCTCAGATACAGTAACTGTATCAGGCACAACAGAGCCGGGTGCAACAGTAGTTATTAAAGACGAAGCTGGAAAAGTAATCGGCACAGGCAAAGCAGATGATAAGACAGGTGCATACAATGTAACCCTAGATGATCCAAGCAAAGCCAAAGACGGCGAAACTTT
>NZ_JBGTYY010000069.1:0-940 GCF_041807705.1 Mannheimia kashgarensis | reverse complement strand
TTTCGGCTCAACTGACCTAGAAATCTGTGCTTTTGTAATGTTGAGTTCATTCATCAAAGCAATGCCAGAGCTTTATGAAATGGTTGATATAGAACAAACGTCAGTTGATTGGATTGATGTAACTTTTTCAGCTCATATTGATTCAGAATCTATCCAAAAACAACTTATCTCTTTTTTCCAAAATATCCATTTAGGACAAACACGTCGCACAAGACATAACAAAGAATATGACACAACGGCAGAATGGAATTCAGGTTCAGAACACCGTATTTTAAAAGTTTATCTAAAAGGTAATGAAGTACAAAAAAGACTACAAGAAGCCCAGCACGACTTCAAAAAATCACCAAGTAAAAAGTATCTGCAAAACTCAATTCAAGTATTAAGTAATCCAAATCTTATTGAATTTTCAAAAAAATGTGTTCGTTTTGAAGCAAGATTAAAACAACGTTATTTAGATAAACATCAAATCCCACGCAATTTATTTGACTTAATTAACTATCAGAAAGATTACGAAGAGCAGGGTAGAAGCCTGATTAAAGACCTATGGCAAGACGCATTCAAAGACATTATTAAAGCTGTTGGGGAAAGCAATATGAATATTTACAACAGAGATCAAATTCAGCGTTTATTACGGAAAAATTATTTTTCAATCACTCCAAAAGGAAATGTGAGCTATGCAAAAGCTGATCGTTTATTCAGTTTTTATAAAAATTTACTTACGGATGGCTATAGAGAAACATCAAACTGTATGGATCGTAAGACATTTTGGAGATATGAAAAGGATCTTATGGCTGTAGGTTTAACTAAAGCCCAACTACAAAATCTAAAAGCTCACGAACGGCATAACATCATTCCTTTGATGAAACTTGTTGAAATAGACTTTAGCTGTCAAAGACCTGACTGGTATACAGAACCGACTTTAGATGATTTTGAATTATTA
>NZ_JBGTYY010000068.1:0-969 GCF_041807705.1 Mannheimia kashgarensis | reverse complement strand
TCCCACTTCTGCGCCTTAATCAGTGATTTCTCCACAAACCAAGAGCCACCGCACGCCACCACATTCGGAATAGCAAGGTAGTCGTTGATGTTTTGCGGTGAAATACCACCAGTCGGCATAATTTGTAAGTTGCTGTAAGGGCCAAGCAGGGCTTTAATCATTTTCATCCCGCCACTTGCTTCTGCTGGGAAAAATTTGACTACTTGTATGCCAAGTTCAAGAGCAGCTTCAATCGCCATTGGGTTATTCACGCCCGGTGTAACAGGCAAACCTAACGCTTGGCAATATTTAACGATAGTAGGATTAAAGCCCGGGGTGACAATGCAATCTGCCCCTGCGTTTTTGGCAGCAAGGACTTGCTCTTTGGTCAGCACCGTTCCCGCGGCAATTAATACTTCTGGATAGTTCGCCTTCACTAATTTAATTGCCTCTTCAGCTGCTGCCGAGCGGAAGGTAATTTCTACCACAGGCAAGCCGTTTTTAGACAAGGTTTTCGCCAGCGGTAAAATATCTTCTGCGTTGTCGAGGGCTATGACGGGAACAACTTTAAGTTCTCTTAATTTTTCTACGATTTGGTCGGTGGTATAACGCATTTTTAACCTCATTATGTTGTGTTGCAAGCGGTAATTTTTGTAAAATTTTTTGCAAAAACAACCGCTTATATTATTGTTCAAATTGCTGTTTTAGGTGGGCAGTTGCTGATTTATCAATAATTGCCCCTTTGTGTTGAATGACAATACCTGCAACTTTGTTACCTTGCTGGCAGCAGGTGATTAAATCTTTGCCAAGCAAGTAGCCGTTGAGGAACCCAGCATTGAAAGAATCCCCTGCGGAGGTGGTATCCACCACATTTTCAACGGGAACGGTTGGCACAAAAATCTGTTTATCCTGATATTGAACTGTTGCACCAAGTGAGCCTTGTTTGACTACGATAGTTTCGATGCCATATTGAGCAAGGCGGGTAAGGGT
>NZ_JBGTYY010000067.1:0-1015 GCF_041807705.1 Mannheimia kashgarensis | reverse complement strand
GAGCCGGTGATTTTGCTTAGCACATCGTTGTCCAAGGTAATCACGGTGGAGGCTCGGGCGTCTGCCATATTGATGACCTCAATCTTGTCGCCCACTTTGTCGAAGAAACGATGCCAGTTTTCGGTAGTGTAGTCTTCGTTAGAAGATACTACTGAGCCGTAAACGTTGTAGTTGAATGACTTGAATTCCTTACCTTGTGGGGCATCTAGCGTACCAATTTGTGTACCTTGATCGCCTGCGTTGATATACACAAACTTCATAATATACGTTGGGTTTTCTCCATCCGGTGCAACAAAGCGGTGAACTTCATCACGGGCATTGGTGCCGTGATAAGTATCCAAGTGCTTGGTTTCACCATTATCCCATAGCTCATTGCCATTGCTATCAACAAAGGTATAACTACGACGACCAAATTCATCATAGAACCATAATGCAGAGGTTTCACTTCCGTTTGCTAAGGTATCAATCGCTTTATAGACCCGACCGGCATCATTATATACGGTGGTTCGCCAAGTATCACCTGAGTTCAACTCACCATCTAAATTACGATCTCGTCCATTGACAACTTCTCTTCCATATTCATCACGCTTATAGATAGTACTAATGTCGATATTTTCTTCATTAGTATATCGAGTATTTTTAATGATTTGATTATATGCATCATACTCAAATACTGTTTTAGAGATTAAGCGTTCTGCACTATCGTGATCACGTCTAATAGTTGAACGACCATATTCGTCATATTCTCTAGTAGAATAAGCGTTAATAGGTAAAGCATCGCCGGTAAAATCACTATCGGTACGAACTACTCGTCCATACGTATCATAATGATATGTCTCAATTCGCTCAGCTCCATCTTTCCCTTCAGAGAAGTCCGTATCAAACTCACGCGTTGCCACACGGTTGTAGATGTCATAAGTGTACTTATTGTTAGCAATTAGCGTAAAAGTCATTCGATTAGATGTTTTTTTGTTCTATTTAAGTGTAAATATAATACTTTCAAAAATATAAGCTA
>NZ_JBGTYY010000066.1:0-1024 GCF_041807705.1 Mannheimia kashgarensis | reverse complement strand
GAGCCGGTGATTTTGCTTAGCACATCGTTGTCCAAGGTAATCACGGTGGAGGCTCGGGCGTCTGCCATATTGATGACCTCAATCTTGTCGCCCACTTTGTCGAAGAAACGATGCCAGTTTTCGGTGGTGTAGTCTTCGTTAGAAGATACTACTGAGCCGTAAACGTTGTAGTTGAATGACTTGAATTCCTTACCTTGTGGGGCATCTAGCGTACCAATGTGTGTACCTTGATCGCCTGCGTTGATATACACAAACTTCATAATATACGTTGGGTTTTCTCCATCCGGTGCAACAAAGCGGTGAACTTCATCACGGACATTGGTGCTGTGATAAGTATCCAAGTGCTTGGTTTCACCGTTATCCCACTGCTCATTATTATTAAAATCCTGATAGGTATAATAACGGCGTCCGAAGTCATCATATACCCAAATAGTTGGTGTTACAGTGCCATTTGCGTGGGTATCGGTAACTTTATATGCTTGACCTTGATCGTTATAAGAATACGTTCTCCAAGTATCGCCTAAGTTCAACTCGCCGTCTAAATTGCGATCACGACCATCTACTTTCATTCTACCGTACTCATCACGCAAAAAGATTGAGCGAATGTTAATGGTATCTTCATTAGAGTAGGACGTGCTTTCTCTAACTTGATTATATAAATCAAATTTATGCACGTTTTTAGAGGTTAAGCGATCTTGGCTGTCGAAGACTCTTCTTATCGCCTCACGACCATACAAATCAAATTCACGAGTAATGTATTGGTTAATTGGCAAATCATCGCCCGTAAAGTTTCTATCTTCATGCTCAATATTACCATAGCTATTTCGGCGGTAGGTATCTATACGCTCAGCCCCCTCTTTCGAGAAGTCAGTATCAAACTCACGCGTTGCCGTACGCCCGTAGATGTCATAAGTGTACTTATTTACAGGTATAGATTATTTTGTATACATTTTTCTTTGACTTTACCAAGTTATGAGGGTAGCATTTCTGCCTTATCAAAAAAACTAGGATAAATACAATGACA
>NZ_JBGTYY010000065.1:0-1120 GCF_041807705.1 Mannheimia kashgarensis | reverse complement strand
TGTCTAAAGAAAAATTTGAACGTACAAAACCGCACGTTAACGTGGGTACAATCGGCCACGTTGACCATGGTAAAACAACTTTAACAGCAGCAATCACAACTGTATTATCAAAACACTTTGGTGGTGCAGCTCGTGCATTCGACCAAATCGACAACGCGCCGGAAGAGAAAGCGCGTGGTATCACCATCAACACTTCACACGTTGAGTACGATACAGAAACTCGTCACTACGCACACGTTGACTGCCCGGGACACGCGGACTATGTTAAAAATATGATTACCGGTGCGGCACAAATGGACGGTGCTATCTTAGTAGTAGCAGCAACAGATGGTCCAATGCCACAAACTCGTGAGCACATCTTATTAGGTCGCCAAGTAGGTGTTCCATACATCATCGTATTCTTAAACAAATGCGACATGGTAGATGACGAAGAGTTATTAGAATTAGTTGAAATGGAAGTTCGTGAACTTCTTTCTCAATATGACTTCCCGGGTGATGACACTCCAATCGTGCGTGGTTCAGCATTACAAGCGTTAAACGGCGTAGCAGAGTGGGAAGAGAAAATTTTAGAATTAGCAAACCATTTAGATACTTACATTCCAGAGCCAGAGCGTGCGATTGATAAGCCATTCTTATTACCAATCGAAGACGTATTCTCAATTTCTGGTCGTGGTACAGTAGTAACAGGTCGTGTAGAGCGTGGTATCATCCGTACCGGTGATGAAGTTGAAATCGTAGGTATCAAAGAAACTACAAAAACAACTGTAACTGGTGTTGAGATGTTCCGTAAATTATTAGACGAAGGTCGTGCGGGTGAGAACGTTGGTGCATTATTACGTGGTACCAAACGTGAAGAAATCGAACGTGGTCAAGTATTAGCTAAACCGGGTTCAATCACTCCACACACAGACTTCGAATCAGAAGTTTACGTATTATCAAAAGAAGAAGGTGGTCGTCATACTCCATTCTTCAAAGGCTACCGTCCACAGTTCTACTTCCGTACAACTGACGTAACCGGTACTATCGAATTACCGGAAGGTGTTGAGATGGTAATGCCAGGCGACAACATCAAAATGACTGTAAGCTTAATTCACCCAATCGCAATGGACGAAGGTTTACG
>NZ_JBGTYY010000064.1:0-1177 GCF_041807705.1 Mannheimia kashgarensis | reverse complement strand
GTTGAGCCGAAAACATTGTGTCCTTGCAATAATTTTGCAGGGCTTGCTTTCAACTCAACATAAGGCGGTGTTTTCATTCTGTCACTACCATTAAAGATTTTCATAGCCAATGAAGAAAAATGGCTAGGAATAGATTCATAAGGGTGAGATAGCTCCTGAACATCAAGATCACCGTCTATTTCAAAAGTCACATTTGATGATTTCAGTTTTATTCCTGTTCTTCTTGCAATTTCTATCAAAGTCTCTTTCAAAAACGAGGTCTCACCGTCCTTACAGACGATGATATGCTCTGCTTTGAAAGGGATAGAAAGTTTCAAGAAGTCAATCATAAGATAAATTACCTTTTTACCTAAAAAAGTATTTATTGTATTTATAGCACTATTACCTAAATATGTAAATAGGTAAAATAATGTTTAGGTAAAAACTTATAGAATGGTAGCCCAAAACTTTCAAATTAAGGTTTTGAGCAATGTATAAACATACACCTACATCACCATAGGATAAAAAATGAAGACAACAGCCAGTTTCAATATTAAATTAGAGAAAAAACTCAAGGTAGAAAGATTAGCGATGGAAGTTGGAATGAAGATAGGAAGACCTGTGAAATGGACTGAAGTAATGAATGTTCTTGTCGATCACTTTGCAAAAGATGCCATTGCCTACATAGAACACAATGAGAAAGAGAAGGCGAAATAATATACAAAAATGTTCCAAAATGGAACAAGAGTGGACTATTATAGGGTAGTCCACTGCCCTAACAACTCCATTTTCCCCCTAAAAGGTCATATCACCGCCCTCTAAAATACCCACATCTTGGACTTTTACTGTAAGTTTTTACAAATTCATCAAGATCTATTGGTACATTAGAATTAACAAGTTCCTGCAAAAACAGCATAAAATGCTCTAATTGGTCAAAACGTTTGTCTGTGTCGGTTTTACTTTCATTATTATCAAGTTTAAAACGGACTTCAATGGAATTAACACCTATATAAATGCGGTGTTCGGTCGTTTTAAGTAGTTTGACCGTTTCATAAAAATGCTTTGGTGTAAGATGAGATAAGGTAATATTAGCCATAATTTCGCATAACAACAGGTTATGTGTAAATTCTCGTGCAGTGGGACAAGCCCTATTGTACTGCACTCGAATTGTAACATAACCTGTAAAGCATTATGCGAA
>NZ_JBGTYY010000063.1:0-1179 GCF_041807705.1 Mannheimia kashgarensis | reverse complement strand
GTGGTGGGTGATCAAACAGTCCACGGCACTTCAAACTTAAAAGACACCAACATTGAGGGTGATTTGACCACCACTGGCGACCAAACCACTTTAGGCAGCAGCCTAACTGTTGGCGACAGCACCACACTGGGCAATTCATCCACAGCAGGCAACTCTTTGGTGGGTGGCTCACAAACTGTGGTGGGTGATCAAACAGTCCACGGCACTTCTACATTACAAGGTCAAGTCAATGCTCAAAATGGTTTGGATGTTAAAGGTGACACTACCGTTGAAGCCATGACTGCAAGCGAGGTTATCACTGCCGAAAAAGGCGTTGAGCTTGGAGAATCTGGTGTTGTTGCTCAAGGGGATACAAAAGCTGTTACTGGTGATGCAGTTCACACAGCGATTGAACAATCAGCAGACAGCCTTGCGATGCAATACACAGGCGACAATGGAGTAATTGTCTCTCGCACCAAAAACGATGTTTTGACGGTCAAAGGTGAAGCCGCAGGTGAGGTAACAGCCGTTAAAAATATCAAAACCACCGCAAATGTTGATGGTAGTATTGCTGTTGAATTGGTGAAGAATGTGGATTTGGGCACAGATGGCAGCCTATCAACAGGCACACTTGCTACTGCAGGCGATGCAACCATCGGCGGTGACACCACTACTTTAGGTGACAGCACCACTTTAGGCAGCAGCCTAACTGTTGGCGACAGCACCACGCTGGGCAATTCATCCACAGCAGGCGACTCTTTGGTGGGTGGCTCACAAACTGTGGTGGGTGATCAAACAGTCAACGGCACTTCAAACTTAAAAGACACCAACATTGAGGGTGATTTGACCACCATTGGCGACCAAACCACCTTTGGTAATTCAACCACTTTAGGCGACAGCCTAACTTCAGGCAACTCAAGTGTGGGTGGTGACTTGGCGGTGGTTGGCTCATCAACCATCGGCGGTGACAGTCGTGTCAAAGGCAGTCAAACAGTCGATGGCGACAGCACCACGTTAGGCAGCAGCCTAACTGTTGGCGACAGCACCACATTGGGCAATTCATCCACGGCAGGCAACTCTTTGGTGGGTGGCTCACAAACTGTGGTGGGTGATCAAACAGTCCACGGCACTTCAAACTTAAAAGACACCAACATTGAGGGTGATTTGACCACCATTGGCGACCAAACCACCTTTGGTAAT
>NZ_JBGTYY010000062.1:0-1217 GCF_041807705.1 Mannheimia kashgarensis | reverse complement strand
AGAGGGTTGTTAGAATAAAACATGAGAGTTTCCTTTTTGTTTAGATTGATTTTTGACACTCATATTCTAAACGGGAAACTCTCACTTTTTAGAGTGAATTGTCAGATCAAGTCTAATCTTCTACAAATAAAAAAACCCAAGTATTCTTTACCTTGGGCCTTGGGGTTCGTTCTTAATTTTTTGCTTCTTTAAGAAACTCAGTAAATCGAATTTGAGGTAGGTTACTTAAACATTTTCAACAGACTCGCTAAACCACCTAATCTAGATAAAGAAAATATTTTCTGGACTGTTATAAATCTATTGATAGATTCTAATAAATACGCTTCTGTCATTCCTGATTCTAAACTCATTTTTAAGCATATATTTCCATCATCGTTTTTATAAACAGTAACAAATCTCTTTTCGCTATTCCACTCGTTCATTTCTTTAAATGACATATCGATATCATCAAATATCATAAGTATTTCTATGGAACCATCATCATATTCATTATCTATAAGATAATTCATACTGTCACGAGTAAATGCAATAAGACCCCGTTTAACAATTCTCACATTTTCATAATCTGCTTCTTCTAAAATAGACACTAATTGTCTATCCGTAAATTCATCAAAAACCTCTTCACAATAACTACTCATAGATACCTCCACCATTTTTATCTCTAGTCAGATTTAGCGATAATTGATCTCTCATTTAAGCATCTAAATCTATTTTATAACTAAGCTGATCACTTGGATCCTTTAAATCATATTGGTATTTATTTCCTATATTATCGACATAAAACCGTTTACCATTTTCAAATTTCATTATCAGCATTATTGGGTTCCTATATAAAAACCATATCAACTAAACAAAATATTTCATTATTTTGTCAGTACTTTATTTGTTCTACTTGCTATGCAAGTAGAACAATGGGATTATCCCATTAGCTGTCTAATTTTTATCCCATATCCATTTTGCAAATTTTATTTATAAAAAACCGCTTGCTACCTCATTTCAGGTGACAAGCGGTCATTTTCCTCAATTTTTTTACAAAAACAAAAACCGTCTGTATCTCTACAGACGGTACTCTTCGCTTTCGCTTAAATTAATAACCCGACGATGCTCTACTCTCACATGGCGAATCACCACACTACCATCGACGTTACTGCGTTTTACTTCTGAGTTCGGTATGGAGTCAGGTAGAACCACAGCACTATGGTCGTCGGGAAAATCTT
>NZ_JBGTYY010000061.1:0-1960 GCF_041807705.1 Mannheimia kashgarensis | reverse complement strand
TTAATGGAATTGAGAATTTTTGGAGCCAAGCAAAACGTCATTTACGCAAGTTTAATGGTATTCCGAAAGCCCATTTTGAGCTATATTTGAAAGAATGCGAATGGCGTTTTAATCACAGTGACTTAGAATCTCAAATATTCCTTTTAAAACAATTGGTTAAAGGGGGTTTAGGTTAGTTATCTAGGACAGCCCCTTATGTTAAGTTTAAAACATCCAATCCTCTGCAACAGATTGTACAACAACAATTAAAACAATCAGGCTTTTATGCTTGGTTTTTTTAATTTTTTGTTGCTCCTTTTATTCTAAAAGACACAGACACAAAACACAATCACAAAAATTGCCATTGCTTATTCATGATAAAAAAATATTAAATTGTCAAAAAATTATTAAGATCCAGTATTTAAATAGTTGATTGCGCGCATCAAAACGCAACAAAAAAGCCCATCACTGATGAGCTTTTTTGTTGACTTTGATTACTTGTTTAAACAATCAATTTTAATAATCAATGATTAGTGATTAAAAATGAAGGCCTGCACCAATCGAGCCACCGGCATTGCCTCTAGAGTTTACACTTCCGCTGACCTTAATCACCCAGCGACCGTTGTCTGAAATGCTTGACAAACCAATTGCAACAGCACTTTGTCCATTATAAGTCGCCATACCGCCTGTCAACATCGACTTACCTGGTATAAATGCTTGTGGCAAGCTTGCCATCGCCATCGCCGAAGAAACACCTGCGTTAGCATCATCTTTGACAGCATCAATGCGCTTGTAAATACTGGCAGTATTGTTGTTAATGGTTGTATTCAAGCGATTGATGGCTTGATTTGTTTCATACAACTGGCTACCACTGACCGCGTCTTTGCTGTTGGCACTCAACTGTGCGTCCGCAACATTGATGATTTTCGTGCCTTGTGCGTCGATGCCATTGGCTGAAATCTCAACTCTATTACCAACGCTTAGAGTGTCAGTTTTGGTGTTGCCTTTAACAGTTAGATCTTTGTCAATGCTTTGACTGCCTTTGACGTGGCTGTTGCCTTTAACAGTTAGATCTTTGTCAATGCTTTGACTGCCTTTGACTTGGCTGTTACCTTTAACAGTTAGATCTTTGTCAATGCTTTGACTGCCTTTGACGTGGCTGTTGCCTTTAACAGTTAGATCTTTGCCAATGCTTTGACTGCCTTTGACGTGGCTGTTGCCTTTAACAGTTAGATCTTTGTCAATGCTTTGACTGCCTTTGACGTGGCTGTTGCCTTTAACAGTTAGATCTTTGTCAATGCTTTGACTGCCTTTGACTTGGCTGTTGCCGCCAATAATAGCATCACCTTTGGTGTTTAACACTCCAGCATTTACAGAACCAGCATTTAGGCTACCATCTGCTCCCAAGTTCACATCTTTCACCAATTCCACAGCAATACTGCCATCTTTATCAGCGGTTGTTTTGATGTTTTTAACAGTCGTCACCTCAGCTGTTGCCTCACCTTTTACTGTCAAGATTTGATCTTTCTTACGGGTGACGATTACTCCGTCATCGGCGGTGTATTGCATGGCAAGATTTTGAGAGGCTGTCGCCAAATCATCAGCGGTTGCAACTGCGACTTTATTTCCATCTTTTTCAATAAACACTCCGCCTTTAAACACAGATTCCCCTGTCACTGACAATGTGTCTGTATTCACGCCTCCAGTCACATCGATACCATTTTTAGCAGTGACTTTGCCTGTCAAAATTGAATCACCATCCACTGTTTGGTTGCCTTTGGTGTGAGTGTCGCCATCCACAGTCTGGTTACCTTTAACGGTTAGGTCTTTGTCAATGTTGACATTGCCTTTTAAGCTAGAGTCACCGTCCACAGTCTGGTTACCTTTAACGGTTAGGTCTTTGTCAATGTTGACATTGCCTTTTAAGCTAGAGTCACCGTCCACAGTCTGGTTACCTTTAACTGTTAGGTCTTTGTCAATG
>NZ_JBGTYY010000060.1:0-2081 GCF_041807705.1 Mannheimia kashgarensis | reverse complement strand
CCCCCCCGCTTTTCGCCCCTTTGATAACAGGGGTAAAATGAATGGTTTGCCCTTTCTTCAGGCAATAAAAAAGCCCTTTTTCAAGGGCTGAGGCATCTAAATACTGTTTCCCGATGCGGACTTTATAAATACCGTCTCGCAACGTTTCACGCAAGCCTGTAAGCTGTGAGCATAACGCTCTGATGGCTTCTGCGGTGTCTTTAACTTCAAGTCTAAAGTCTGTACCGAATTTTCTAAGATTTCCGTAAAATTTAACTGTAATCATAGTTACCACCAACGAATAGCAGTGATAAATTCAGGGGCTTTCCAGATGAACGCAAACAAAAAGAGAATTATTGCGGCTGTCCACATTGTTTTTCTGATTTCTTTTGGGGTAATATTTATTGCTTCCATAAGAACTCCTAGAAATTTGAATGTAAATCGTTTATCATTCATTTAATTTATGTCCTCTTAGTTAGGTAAGTGGATATGAAAAACCCCGAAGTGCTGCAAACGCTTCGGGGTTTGTTTTTTCCGATTGCGTTGTGAAATCATAACAATGCTCATTGTCTGTGTAACGTTGAAGGACTTCCACACCTTTGCTTTGTCAAATGTATTTTCACAACTTAATGGCTAAATTTCTTTTAAACTGCTTTAAAGATTTTTTGCTAATCCTGAACAGCAATATCATTCAATATGCCGTCAAAATCTAACTTCTCCGCCAGTTTATGCCGCCAAATGCTGTGGGTATGACGTAACCAATAGCCGTCGTATAAATCACGCTTAGATAATCGGTTCGGGCTATGATGGATTACCATCTGTTCGCCAATGTAAATGGCAGCGTGGTTCGGCACATCAGCACCTACTTGCATTAAAATCACATCGCCGATTTGTGGGGTTTCCACTCGCTCAAAACCTTGCCCTTGGATATTATCCAAATAAAGATTTTGCCCGCTGTGCCACCAGTCATCTTGTCGCTCGAACTCATCCATCTCATAACCGGCAAGCATATAGGCATCACGATAGAGCGTATAACAGTCCATTACTCCGTGTTTAAATTCACGCCCGATTAAATGTGGTACATTGCGGAATTTATGGATTTCCCGATTATGCACCAGCCACCAATCTAAACCGGTCTGTACTTGCATTTTGCGATCAAGGGTAGATAGTATAGGCTTGCCATTTGGTTCGGGGTGTGAATGCACCACCGCCATCAGTTCGCCTTTTTCTTCTGCTTTGATGTAATCAAGATCGGAGATTTCAAAGTAATTAGCTTTGTCGTCCGCTTGGTTTTCGCAAGGGATAAATTGATTTTGTTTGCCGTCAAAAACAACAAAACCGCACATTTCGTGCGGTTCGTTTTTGAGAGCGAAGTCGATAATTTGTTGCTCTAAGTTCATTATTTACCCCAATTTATTTACCGATACAAACCCGCCAAAATTGCGTTGATTGCCTCTTAATTTACAACCATTCAGGCAATGACTACATTTATCTGCTTTTGGGTCTGATGTCGGTTTGTCTTTTTCATCAAAATATTGTCTGCCAGTATAGCCACATTCCGCTGAGCGATAAATCCAAGTACAGGTATCCGCCATAATAATTCGGCTCGGGATCTTGGCATTATCGGTTTCAATCGGCAACGCAAGCGTAAAGGTCGCCGTTTCTCGGGTGAGGCTGGAAAGTTGTTCAATCACAAAATGGCTGATAATTTCTTGATTAGGATCGGCTTTGGCATTACCGCCAGCAAAATTTACCGCATCTAAATATTGAGCATAAACCTGATGCCGGCGGACAATCGCCCCGATACATTCGTCAAACTGATTCGCAATACCGGTAATTAAACCAAACAGATTTGATAGTGTCAGGGTTGGACGATTGCTCGGGCCGCTACTGTTTCGTTCAAATCCTGTTGCCTCGATGGGGTAAGGGTCGTAAGTTCGACCTTGCCAAACTACGCTGGTTTTCAGCTCATTTAAACCCGAGTAAAAACGATAAACCACACCGGCATTGCCGTTTTTGTCTTGCAATTTACGCAAATCAACCTCGTACAAGTCCAGCATTGCATTTTGCTCAAGTTTGGCAAGGTCGAGTTTCATTTGGTT
>NZ_JBGTYY010000059.1:0-2208 GCF_041807705.1 Mannheimia kashgarensis | reverse complement strand
TCAGCCCCCGCTTCTCCCGTGTTATTGGTGCGAGTTTGGACTACGTTACCGTATTCGTTGTGGGTGTTTTCCACAATTCTGTCGATACCGTTTACCGTTACTTCTTTGCCGTTGAGCATAATCGTGTGGCTATGACCTGTCGGGTTCGGTTTGCCGTTGCTTAACACGTCATTATTGGTGTTGTCATAACGGGCAATTTCACGTCCTAACGCATCACGCACATAGTAGCTTACGCTTTCTGCGTGCTCTTTACCGTCTAGGTTGCTGGTACGCTCGTAAACTCGGTTGTTTCCATCGAATTTTTGCTCGTAGTAGCGTTCAATGCCGTGTACGGTACGACCATCTTCTAAGGTGTGAGTTGTACCTGTTACCTGTTTTTCGCCTTTAAGCGTTAGCGTCGTGTCGTTATCAAGGTTTTGATATTCGCCAATACGGTTACCGTTTGCGTCTAAGTCGTAGTAGTACACTCGGTCATCTTCGCCTTTCGCATCAAGGTTGAAGCGTTCGGTAGTCACACGGTTTTGACTATCTCGCTCGTAGGTAGTGAAGTTGTCGATACCTTCTACTTCAATACCACTATACTTCATCGTTACTTTCTCACCAGTTTTCTTCGCTAGCTTCTCACCATCTTTGTGGTCGTTGTCACGGTTGTAATAAATACCCATTAACTGCCCAGTTGCCTTATCAACATCACGATATTCCACTTCTTCAAACGCTCCTTTGGCATCAAGGTTTTTGTTGGTTTGAGTGTGGTTTCCGTTTTCATCGTGTTCGTAAGTTTCGTAACGGTCAATACCTTTCAGAACGCGACCATCGCGAAGCTCAATCGCTTTGTCTTGGTCTTTATTGCCTGTGCCGGTGTTTTTATCGTTATCTAAATCAGTGTAACGACCTTTCTCACGTCCGTATTCATCACGGTCGATGTAAATCACTTCTTCAAAACCTTTGTCGTTTTTAAACGCTTCGCCATCGTCCGCATCTCTCGCATTTAAGTTACGATTGATTTGGGTTTGCTGACCGTTAGCGTTGTATTTATAGGTTTCAAAGCTGTCGATACCTTGTAGCTCAACTGGTTTACCGTCAATTTCAACCGTGATGGTTTTACCTGTGCCATCGTTAGCGTCATTGTTGAAGTATCTCGCCACCGCACGACCGTATTGGTCTAATACGAGGTAAGTGGTTGAGTTAGCTTCACCATCGCCTGTGTTGTCCACATCAATCTGTAAGGTTTGACCTTTAGTGTTACGGCTGAAGGTTTCAATTCTATCGATACCTTTGATTGGCTTGCCATCATGGTCGAACGCTGCTTTACCTGTTGCTTCGTTAGCGTCGTTATCCACTAACAACTCAGTACGGTTGCCTAAAGCGTCGAACTTCTGATAATGGATCTTATCAGGAAAACTGACCATTATTCCTTTCTAGATTTATATACTCAAAAATAGAATTTTTCCCGACTGATCATTTTTAGCTATTTTTTCTATTTTTACTCAAATGGAGTATTTGATTGTTTTTTGTGCTAAACAATCAACAACTTAAATTGGTTATATTTTAGCCTTTTTAGTGCTTGGCTTTATGCGTTAAAAATAAGATGGTTTTCCTGATAAGATTGTTTTATGGAACCGTTCGCAGATGCCGTTAGTCTGCGGATGTTTTACCNGTAAGATTGTTTTATGGAACCGTTCGCAGATGCCGTTAGTCTGCGGATGTTTTACCTTGGTTTTACTGTGTTCAATATCATTTATCGCTAAATAAAGCTCATAATCGTGATTTTCTACCTTGCCACAATATTCACTTCCTCGGTCAGTTAATATGCGTAACATCGGTAAACCTTGGCTTTCAAAGTAAGGTAACACTTTATCATTCAGCATATCCGCAGCACTGATAGCGGTCTTCATTGTATAAAGTTTTGCAAATGCCACTTTACTGTAAGTATCAATAAACGTTTGTTGATAAATGCGGCCCACTCCTTTGAGGTTGCCCACATAGAAAGTATCTTGTGAGCCAAGATAGCCAGGGTGTGCCGTTTCAATTTCACCACAGGCAATCTCATCTTCTTTATTACGCTCTAAGGCTTGTACCTGTGACCTGTGCTTCACTGAGTATAATACCTTGTTCTGCAACCAGTTTTTCCAGGGCGATTAATCTTTGCTTAAAATTGGCAAGATGATGACGTAACCAAATCGAACGTACACCTCCTGCTGAAACAAA
>NZ_JBGTYY010000058.1:0-2607 GCF_041807705.1 Mannheimia kashgarensis | reverse complement strand
CAAATTATGCCGACTGGTGGTATTTCACCGCAAAACATCAACGACTACCTTGCTATTCCGAATGTGGTGGCGTGCGGTGGCTCTTGGTTTGTGGAGAAATCACTGATTAAGGCGCAGAAGTGGGAAGAGATTGGGGGTTTAGCAAGAGAAGTTGTGGAACTTGTTAAGTAATTTTTTAATTACACTCTTCCAATTAAAAACGTATGATTTGCTTAAGATCATACGTTTTTCTTCTTTGACTTTAATGCCGTCTAAATAATCCATTTATTGCAAAATATAATAAAAATAATCAATTCATTGCAACCATAATCAAGATTTGAGAAAATCATACATAAATAATCGATTTATGTAAGAGGTTGATATGAATTTAAAAAAACAAAATGTTGTTCAAGATCCTATCGGTGGACTATGGTTAGCGAACATAACTGAAACTGAAGCATTTCAACCTTTACCCGTAATCAGTGGTATAGCGGGAAGACGCTCCACTTTAAGGGAAATTGAAACTGGATTTAGGACGGAACTTTATCAAGAAAGCAGTCGCCCTGCTGATACTATTATTGCTCATCTACAATTTTATCTACGCAATGAAATCCCACATCTTGAGTTTTTACAGCGTCTATTTAAAAACATCGGTGCAACACATATACAAAACTGGATTAACCAAGAACCAACAGGGCAATATGCTAGACGAGCTGCCTTTCTATATGAATGGCTTACTGGTGATATGCTTTCTGTGCCGTATAATCTAGGAGGCAACTACATAGATGTACTAAATAGCGAAAAAGTAGTTACCGCATCTAAACATAAAATAGAAAAAAATGAACGTTGGAGAGTGAATAATAATCTAGCCGGAACCCCTGATTTCTGTCCAATTTTACTTAAAACAGAAAATTTTACTCAAGCAGCTGATCTAGATATTGCTGAGTTACTAAACAATCTCGTAGATGAATTTGGCGAGGAACTTATTCTGCGGTCTTCTGTATGGCTAACACTAAGAGAAAGTAAAGCCAGCTTTAAAATTGAAGGAGAAAGTAAACAAACCTCACGTATTCAGAGATTTGCTGATGTTATTGCTCGTTATACAGGGCAAGGGGAATTACCTATTAATCCAGAGCAGTTATCCAAGCTCCAACAATCTATTTTAGGCAATAAAACGATTTTAGGGGAATATAGAATAAGGCAATCACCTGTTTTTGTAGGGCAAACAATTCATTTTGATGAAGTGGTGCATTATATCGCTCCTCCTCATCAAACCTTGATAGCTAAATTGAAAGGATTACAACAATTTTGGCAGAAAACTGAAGGTCAATCTTCTATTATACGAAGTGCTGTTATTGCTTTTGGCTTCGTTTATATTCATCCTCTTGCTGATGGGAATGGAAGAGTTCACCGTTTCTTATTTAATGATATTTTAAGACGAGATGGCGTTCTGCCTGCTTCTATAATTCTACCTATCTCAGGGGTAATTGCCGAATCAGCAACTGAAAGACAATCCTATTTTGCCTTGTTAGATGAAATATCTAAGTTATTAATGCAAAATATTAGAGGAGACTATGCTTTTTCTAAAGAAAAAGTCAAATATGCTGACGGTATTACCTCAAATCTTATCTTTACAAATACAGAAAATGCAGAGCCTTTATGGCGTTTTCCAAATTTAACTAAACATGTTGAATACCTATCTCGGTTGATAAAACACGTTATTACTAACGATATGCATCAGGAATCTGCTTATTTACTTAATCATCAGAATGCAAGAGAAGCAATAAAAGAAATCATAGAAATGCCCAATCAATATGCTGATAGAATTATTCGTAGCATTTTACAAAATCAAGGACAACGCTCAAATAAACTTATTAAGGAATTTGAGTTTTTAGCTGATGATGATTTGTGGGAAAAGTTAAAAGCTGTAGTAAGAGATTGTTTTGAAAAATACTAGTCTCTTTAATTTAAGCAGATACTATCCATAAGTGATTTTCTAGCAGTTTGTAAATGTTTTCTTAATGCCGCAATAGCAGCCAAATCATCTTTAATCACAATTTTTACAATTAACGCTAAATGCTCTTCTACTGCAAGAATATTTCTTGTATGTAAATTCTTATTATCCCATTGATAATGAAAATGGAAAATAACAGAAATCAGTTCTATAAAGTCGTTTATAAATGGATTATCTGCAGCAGATAAAATAAGTGTATGTAATTTTCTATCTAACTCTGAAAAATCTCTATATTTCTCAATTATATTATCCCTAAGCTCTCGATGCTCTTGTAACAATACTTTCATTTCTATCCAGCGAATATCGTTCGCTGGTAAATTCATAACGCACGGTGTGAAAATCGCCTTTGACAGTAACTACCGCCCAAAACTGTGGGAAAGTGTTGAAACCGCTCAACAGCATTATGCTAACTTACTCCCCTTAGTCGATTTAGCCCTTGTAACCTTTGATGATGAAAATCTGCTTTGGGGTGATAAGAACGAACAAGCCACCCTTACCCGCCTTGCTCAATATGGCATCGAAACTATCGTAGTCAAACAAGGCTCACTTGGTGCAACAGTTCAATATCAGGATAAACAGATTTTTGTGCCAACCGTTCCCGTTGAAAATGTGGT
>NZ_JBGTYY010000057.1:0-3525 GCF_041807705.1 Mannheimia kashgarensis | reverse complement strand
TATGTTACTTATGAGCGTGATGTTTTCGGGCGTGATGGCGAAATTAAAACTTATTCAAATGCCTCTGGCGATTTGGAAAGCCATTACATAAATGAACGAGATGTTTATGGCAATATTTCTAAACATACTATCTTTGGTACAGATGGGCAAATAACCCGTGTGAATAACTATACCCGCGATGCAAGAGGCTTAGAAATTGAAAACCAAGTGGATTGGAACGGGGATGGTATCTATAACGATTTGGATACCGTTATTATCAGTGTTCGTGATGATACACCGCAAGGAAACATCATCTCCCAGCTTCAATCCTATGCAGACGGCAGACCGGAAGTTTACACCATTTGGGGTTATGATGGTTTTGGCAGACGGAATTTCACTCATTCAGATACCAATAGAAACAATCAAATTGATGAGGGTGAAAGAAATTCACAAATCTCATTTGTGGGCGATACATCCTTGATAGATGTGAGTGAAATCTATTCGGGTAAATCGTTAGTGAATTTGCAAAAACTGCATTACAGTAATAATAACTCGGCTATTGCCAGCTTCTATGCCGGTGCAGATAAAGTCTACTATAGCTTAATCTATGGCGGCTACGGTGGCACAGTACGCTCTTCTACCGAAGATTTTACCGAAAGCCATTATGAAGCATTATTTAAGGCAGTAGGCGGGACAATTAAGACACTGAATATGTCTAATGCCAACTACCAAACCGACATTACGCTGGATAACAACGTGCTTGCGAAACTCACAAAATCCGAGTTAGTCGTAAACGGTGATGCAACCGATACTATCCGCCTGAAAGACAACACCGAGTTTACCCAACTCGATAATGTGACAAGAGGCAGACAAGAGTACGAGCAATACCAAACAGAGGTGGACGGTCAGCAATACACCTTATTGATTGACACCGACATCAACGTAGTATTGGCGTAGTCTCAGCCCTCTACAAGCGATCATTTTTTGCTGAAAATTTGCAAAAAAATGACTGCTGACTTTAACTCAAACCACCTTATAGATTTTTCTGTAAGGTGGTTTTTTTATATTGATAAATCTCTCACTTATTGTAAAATCCAATGTATCATTCAATGATACAAAAGTAAGGAAGACAATGAGAGTACAAGTTAAACAGTGGGGCAATAGCAAAGCTGTTCGTTTGCCGAAAGATTTTGCTCATTTAATGAATTTAGAAACAGGCGATTTTCTAGAATTAACTCAAATTGACCATCAAACAATAAAACTGGTTGTTGTTCCTCCCGTAAAAAGGCAGCGGCTTACGTTAGCAGAGCGAATTGCAATGACCTCAACTAAAACGCTCCCAGCGTGCGAAGAATGGGATTTACTTGAGCCAACAGGGAATGAAATCTAATGAAACGAAGTCAGTTTAAACGAGGCGATATCATTACAATATGCCTAAACCCTGTGGTAGGTAAAGAAATTGAGGGCGAACGCCGCCCTGCGTTGGTTTTAAGCGACAGCGAATTTCACAATTTAGGCTTTATGATGATAGCTCCCATTACACAAGGTAATGCAGCGTTAGCCCGTGAAAATAGCTTCGCCGTTACTCTAAGTGGTACAGGCTGTGAAACACAAGGCGTTATTGTGGCTTATCAAACAAGGGTCATTGATTTTATTAGTCGAAGAGCGAAAAAGGTGGAAAGCGTCCCTCACTATATTCTTTCCGAAGTACAAGATATTGTAGAGGCGATTTTAAAGGATTGATTAGAACATAAAAAACCTGTTACCGATTGGTAGCAGGTTTTTGTTTAAACTAAGCCGCTTTAACGGTTGGTACAAGCTCAATATTAAGAGCAGCTAAGATTTTCACAATGCTCTCAAAACGAGGTTTTTTGCTTGATAGAGTTTGGTATAAACTTTCTCTAGCTATATTCGCTTTCTTGGCGAGTTCGTTCATCCCTTTAGCCCTCGCAATCGTATTTAAGGCTTGGATAAATTCTTCTTCATCGCCATCTTTCAATACTTCAGCTAAGTAAAGGGCAATAAGCTCATCGCTTTTTAAATATTCCGCCGCATCAAAGGTTGATATTTCCCCTTTAAATTCAGTATGTTGCATAACTATTCTCCTTGTTGCAATTGTTGATAATTTCGCCAGAATGTTTTGGCTGTTGCAATATCTTTTTCTTGGCTATCTTTGTGTCCACCCTGAATAATCAGATAAATCGTCTTGCCTTTTTGGGCATAATAAAGCCGATAGCCTTTATTTATCATTATCCGCATTTCCATTACACCATCGCCCAATGCTTTACAGTCGCCAAAATTGCCTGATTTGGCTCGCTCCAAGCGTCTAATGATAGTAATTTTAGCTAGGGGATCTTTTAGTTTGTCTAGCCACTACTTAAATTCTTCTGTTTGTTCTATTAGATACATTATTCCCCTCCCCAACAACTAAATTGTAATGTTAGCATTACAAAAAGGCAATGCTTTTATCTATATAAGCTAATCTAATAACAAAAAAACCTGCTACCAATCGGTAGCAGGTTTTGTTTTATCTTAAGCGGTGTTTTGCAAATTTTCAGCAAAAAATGACCGCTTGTAGAGGGCTGAGACTACTCCAATACTACGCCAATACTACGTTGATGTCGGTATCAATCAATAAAGTATATTGCTGACCGTCCACTTCGGTGGTGTATTGTGCGTAATCGTTGCTGCCACGTTTTACGGTTGCGTCCAACTTAGTGAAATCGGTATTGTCTTTCAATCTCACTGTGTCGGTGCTGTCGCCGTTAATCGTGAAAGTAGCATTCTTGCTGATTTTAGCGATAACATCGTTATCAACCGTGATGTCTGTACTTGCTCTTGCATTGGTTAGGTTGATTTGGATAATTTTGTTTTCGTAATTATCCAATAACGCACGCCATTTTTCAGAGGTGTAGTCATCTTTGGTTGAATAGTGAAAGCCTTCTGTACCATAGACTAAAGTAGCGTCAGATTTGGCAACATTTTCGGATAAGTGAGCAATGTGTGTACCGCTAATACCTGCATCTTGGTAAATAAACTTCCGTATTTGATACAGATGCTCTTGTTTATCTCCTCCACGATAATCCTCAATAATATCAAAAAGATTTGTGTTGCCTATATAAGAGTATTTGTTCAATACTTCATCGCCATCTAACGTCTTGTTGTCGTTTCTATCAGCATAGTTAGTCAATCGTCTGCCAAACTCATTATACTTGTAGTAGTTATGATTTTTGCCTGAAGCACCATCTGCATTTACCCATTCATCGATTCGCTCAGCGTAATTGCTATTCAGGTTTTGGTCGTAGATGAGGGTTTGTTTCAAATCGCCAACATCATAGATACCGTTGGCATTTTTGTCTTCATAGACTGTTTTAACTCGACCAAACTCATCTCTCGTGTAATGATTAATAAAGCTCTTCTCAGTTTCAGATGAATAGTTAGTCACTTTAGTTTGATAACCGTACTCATCATATTCATACTCTCGTTTCCAAATTAACGTACCATCTGCTTGGTAGTTGCGAATGACTTTATCACGACCAAACTCGT
>NZ_JBGTYY010000056.1:0-3573 GCF_041807705.1 Mannheimia kashgarensis | reverse complement strand
TTCCAAGCTGTGTTAGGTGTAGCCTTAATTGGAGCCGCATTTTTTCTCGGGCCGGTCGGTTGGGGAGTTCTAGGGGCTTCTTCCGCAATGATGATGGGAGCAATGGGGGCTTCGATGTTACTAGGAGGAGTTTCCCAAATGCTCACCAAAATGCCAAAAGCCCCCACAATGGGTAATGAAACAGAAAAAGAAAGCTCAACGGCTTTTTCAAATTTAAATAACTTGGTGGCTCAAGGCAAACCTGTGCCGTTGGCTTATGGCTTAATTCGGACCGGCTCGCTTGTGATTTCACAGGGAGTTGAGACGATGACAGTAGAGGTATAATTATGGGATTATTTCGTCGTAAGAGAAAAAATCATACTCCTAAAGAAGCACTGGAAACCGGTCGCTCTAAACAGATTGTGAATATTGTGGAATTGCTGTGCGAGGGCGAAATTGAAGGCTTGGTAGATGGCTTTAAATCGATTTACTTGGACGGCACGCAGATCCAAAACGATGACGACAGCTATAACTTTAATAATATGAGCGGTCAGTTAAATGTCGGTACGCAAGACCAAAATGTGTTAGACGGTTACGACAGCTCACAAAATGAAGTGAGTGTGGGTGTAGAAGTGAAGAAAAAAAACGGTGCAATCGTCCGCACCGTAACCGATGAGCGGATAAGCCGTTTGCGTTTAACACTAGGCGTACGCTCTTTATTCCATCAAAACGATAAAGGCGACACGAATGGTACAACGGTTGAACTAAAAATCAGAATTGGGGCGAAAGATCATTTTCACACATTTAATGGTAAATACAGCTCGCAGTATCTGGAATCTATTGTGTTTGATAACTTACCATCCGTGCCGTTTAATGTTTCTGTGGAGCGACTAACTGACGATAGCAAATCCCAACGCCTACAAAACAATACCATTTGGAGCAGTTACACCGAAATTATCGACACCGAATTTACTTACCCAAATTCTGCGGTTGCTGGTATCAGCTTTGATTCGGAGTATTTTAATAATATCCCGACCCGAAACTACCTAATTAAAGCGAAAAAAGTCAAAGTGCCAAGTAACTATGACCCGATTGCGCGTACCTATAACGGCTTTTGGGATGGGACATTTAAGATTGCGTGGACAGATAACCCTGCGTGGGAAATTTACGATTTAGCTCCGATTTTAAGCAAAATGCTTGGGGTTGAAATCAGTTTTGACAAATGGGCGTTGTATGATGTTGCTCGTTATTGCGATCAACTTGTGCCAGATGGTATGGGCGGACAAGAGCCTCGTTTTACCTGTAATGTGTGGCTCACAGAGGTTAAAAGTGCCTATGACTTATTAAATGATTTCTGCTCGGTGTTCCGTGCGATTCCAATTTGGACCGGGACAGAGGTTTCAGTCATTATTGACCGCCCGCGTGATCCGGTTTGGACTTACACAAATGCTAATGTAGTTGGTGGATTTGAACGATCCTACTCTGCTCGCAAATCACGCCATAATGCAGTGCAAGTGACCTATTCGGATAAAAAGAATGGCTATGAAAGAGCGATTGAATATGTTTCAGATGATGAAGAAATCAAAAAACACGGCTTAAATTTAAGCCAAGTAACTGCCTTTGGCTGTACATCTCGTGGGCAAGCATACCGTACAGGTAAATGGATTTTAGAAACCGAAAAACGAGAAAAGGAAGCCATTACCTTTACTGTGGGACGTGAAGGCTTAATGCATTTACCAGGTGATATTATCCGTGTGGCAGACAGCCACTATGCAGGGACAGAAATTGGCGGACGAGTGCTGGCGATTAATGGGCAAAAAGTCACGTTAGACCGTGAAATTACCATTGATAATGCCAGCTATTTTACTTATATCAATGCTGAGGCAACACACTCAACCATCAAAATCCAATCGGTAAATGGTACGGAAATCACCCTTAGTAGTACTCCAACAGGTCTAGAGGTTTACGGCGTATGGTCGCTATCCACTCAGCAGATTACATCTGGGTTATATCGATCGATTTCGATTGTGGAAAATGCCGATGGTACGAATACCATTACCGCCCTGCAGCACGAACCGCAAAAAGAAGCGATTGTAGATGAGAGTGCAATCTTTGAACCGTTGCCTGCAACAACTCATTATAGTTTGCTACCTGTTACCAGTCCAGAAATCGGGGTCGATGGTAGCGGGGTGATATTAAATTTCTCTGCCCCCACTTTTGTAGGACAAGGATTGAGATACCAAGTTAAATTATTTCGCAATGGTAAGTTTTATCAACTTTATGATGATTTGAAAGAGCCTAATCTTGCGTTTGCTAATTTACCAAATGGTGACTATGTAGCAGAAATTCGGGCTAAAGATGGGCAAGGGCGACTATCGGACGCGGTCAGTAAAACCTTTAATATAAACTTTGTTGTTAGCGAGCTGGTTGCTCTCCCTAAAATATTCGGGATTGGTTTATCTTGGAAAAATCCGATTTATGCTCCACCTAACTCCGCCATTGAAATTTGGGTGTCAAAACAAAACCGCTTTGAAACCGCTCGTAAATTGGTGAGTTTAGCGTATCCCACCAACAGCTATACCTACGATGGCTTAGAGGTGACAAGCACCTACTATTTTTGGTTGAGAATGGTGGATAATATAAATAGCACAGCAGGTGCATTTACTGAAGCCGTTGAAGGTGTGCCAGAGCAAGGGGGAGATAAAATTGTAGGCTATCTACAAGGGAAAATCACGGAAAGTACGTTAGGGCGAGAGCTAATACAATCATTACAAAACAATGTGGATAATTCTGTCGCCTTAGAAGCACAAGCACGAACTGCTGCAGTTGCAGCTGAAGCGAATGCCAGAATGCAAATGACCAATGATGTGAATGCTAATATTACTGCTGCACGTCAGCAAATTGCGTCAGCTATCCAAGATATCGGGGTGTTGCAACAGTCAGAACATACCAAAACCCAAGAGATAACTAATCTAACGCAAAAAGTGGGTAGACAGACGGCAGATGTGCGTGAATTAGCAATAACCACAAGTGATTTATCACAGAAATATGGTCAAATTAAGAGTCAGACAGACAATGCAGCAAGCGAGATAACAACGATTAAGCAAGCTCAATCGAATCAAGCTAATAACGTTGAACGTCTCACCTCACGATTTGATAATGTGATGTCGAGCCAAAACCTATTAAGCGACACTCTCAATAAGACAACCACCGCGTTTTTGCTTGGAGTATACCCGATTGGTCGTACGCTGTCAGAAGGGCAAAAAGTTATCATCAAGGCGACAACTACCCCACCACAGCGTGTGCTGATTTACAACTCCTCGCCACGAGGTGTTAATCGGATTGGTGAGATAATGGCTGACGGCACCCCCAATGAGCTTGATTGGGTTGTAGGCAATGGCGGTAATGATAATCTACACATTTATCGTACTAGCCCACGAGATAGCACAACGATTACGCTAAGTGATGTGAGCTTAACGTTACCTGATAATGCCTTAGCTGATGTGGTGGCGGAATTATCCGAACACAAACGGACAGTGACAACGCAAACCCAAGCCTTGACTTCGAAGACAGCCCTGTTGGAAAGCAGTCTTG
>NZ_JBGTYY010000055.1:0-4345 GCF_041807705.1 Mannheimia kashgarensis | reverse complement strand
TGTTAATGGCTGGTTACGCTAACATAACATTAAGCCAAGACGACATTGATATCCGTATCAATTTGTAAGGTGTAAGATTCGCCCTCCACCGTAGTGGTGTATTGATGGAACTCGTTAGAGCCTGCGTTTACTTTCGCCTCAAGTTTGGTGAACTCACTACTGTCTTTCAGCCTCACAGTATCAGTACCATCACCGTTAATTCGCAAGGTTGGGTTCTTGCTGATTTTAGCGATAACATCATTATCAACCGTGATGTCTGTACTTGCTCTTGCATTGGTTAGGTTGATTTGGATAATTTTGTTTTCGTAATTATCCAATAACGCACGCCATTTTTCAGAGGTGTAGTCATCTTTGGTTGAATAATGCAAGCTTGAAACACCATAGTATAAAGTAGTTTCGGCTTTAGTGACATTTTCATTTAACGCAGCAATATGAGAACCGCTAATACCGGCATCTTGGTAGATAATTTTGCGAACTTCATATAATTGCTCTAGTTTATCTCCTCCTCGATAGTTCTCCATAACATCTGTAATACCCGTTTCTCCGATATAAGAGTATTTGGTAAATACTTCATTGCCATCTACCTGCTTGTTGCCGTTTTTATCTCTAAAGCTAGTTACTCGTCTGTTCAGCTCATCATAAGTATAGAAGTTATGAGTTTTAGAACTAACACTTTCATCAATTCGCTCAGCGTAATTGCTATTTATGCTTTGGTTGTAGATGAGCGTCTGCTTCAAGTCGCCTACATCAAAGATTTCGTTAGCGTTTTTATCTTCCCATAGAGTAAATACTCGACCAAACTCATCACGGGTATAGCTGTTGATAAAGCTCTTATTAGTTTCAGATGAATAGTTGGTAAACTTGGTTATATAGCCGTACTCATCATATTCATACTCTCGTTTCCAAATTAACGTACCATCTGCTTGGTAGTTGCGAATGACTTTATCACGACCAAACTCGTCTCTTTCACGCACCATTCGGCTATTCACATCGATAGCATCGCCTAAGATATCTTCTTTGGTTTCGATTAATCTACCGTAATTATCGTAAGTATAATTTTCAATTCGCTCAGCTCCATCTTTCCCTTCAGAGAAGTCAGCGTCAAACTCACGCGTTGCCGTACGGTTGTAGGTGTCATAAGTGTACTTATCATCACATTCTTGATTAATTAATACCCAATAAGAATAAAATTCAATCAATTTTTGAACCTATATAGTTAATTATAACACTTAATTTTATTGACAGTTTTGACTTTATAAAAAAGTAACCTTACTATATTGCGATGCCTAAATTAAGGAGAAAATATGTTTAATCTATTTAAACGCCCAATAGAAACTGAGACGATTGATGCCTGGGCAAAAATTGCCGATGATATTGCAAAAGTTGCAATTCTTGCTATTCCTGTTATGCTTTATGGGAACGAAACGGCTGTTATAAAGATCATTAACTCATTCTTATTATTAATAGGAGCTTATTTTTCATTGCTCATCAGCCGCCATTTGAGACGAAATAAACATAAACAAGGAGAAACATAATGACTGGTTTAACATTTGGATTAGCTGTTTTTGCCTTTGTGATGTTTGGCATTGCAATCGTTGTACAAAAATACGTTAAGTAAAAAACTAATCTGATCGAAAACGCTTATGAGATTTCATAGGCGTTTTTTATTGCCTTATATTTGGTTAACATATAGCTTATGGCGATTAAAAATATATAATTGAACAATAAAATCTATTAATTGGTTGCAATAAGTACACTTATGACATCTACAACCGTGTGGCAACACGTGAGTTTGACACAGACTTTGCGAAGGATGGTTTTGAGCGTGTGGAAAGCTATCAGTATGATTCGTATGGAAACCTTATTGATACTAAGACTGACGTATTAGGTGATAATATCTCTGTCAATGCAATAAGAACGAGTGAAAGAGATCTGTATGGACGCGATAAATTCATTCGCAATTACCAAGCAGATGGTACGTTAACGAACAAGGTAGAGCATGTATATAATGAATACTCTCAACTAGCCAAACAGGTTAACTATAGCTCTGAAGCCCAAGTTGCAAATAACCTGATTTATACCAGAGACGAATTTGGTAGAGTAGCAACAGCTTGGGAAGATAGAAATGGTAATAATGTCTGGGATATAGGTGATGTCAAACTTGAGCATACTTATGCGGATAGTATTACCCATAACCTAGCTAGCCGAGTGTTGACCCAAGTAACATCAAATGGAGAAACTAAAGTTACTAATATTTACACTTATGATGAACTAAATAGAAATATAGCATCATTTGCTGATAGAAATAATAATGGTAGATTTGATAGTGATGAAATAATGGAAAAACTTTCCTACATTGGCGAAACTAGCAGTCGTGATACTGCTAAAAACTACCGTGGAGATACTTTAATAAGTATCTATAAGTTTATGTATCAAGATGCGGAGGCTGGTGGTAACTACATCGGATATTTGGATACTAATGCCAAAAATGAAACTACAATTCGATATGGTTTTAATGCTAATCGTTCAACCAAGGATGACTACACCTCTGATAATTGGAGTACCTTCTTAGACAATGCTAAAGGCAAAGTTGTAGAAATTATTCTTACTAATAATCTTGCTAAGACAGATATAACCCTAGATAAAGATGTGGTTGCGAAACTTGCTAAAAACCAAATGTTACGGATTAGTGGCGATGCCACCGATACGGTGAGACTCAAAGACGATACGGAATTCACCAAGTTGGATACAACCGTGAAAGCTGGTAAGAATGAGTACTACCAATACAGTACAGAGGGCGATGGACAAACCTATACGTTGCAAATCGATACTGACATCAATGTTGTCTTAGCCTAATCGGTTCACCCTGCAAGCGGTGCATTTTGCTGAGAAATTTGCAAAATGCCCGCTTCGGTTGAAAATTGATAATAAAAAAACCTGTTGCCGACCGGCAACAGGTTTTGTTTTTTTAAGCAGCGGTGGGTTGTAAATTTCTCGGCAAAACCGACCGCTTGTATACTATGGAATTACAGTAGGTTCACATTAACATCGGTATCAATCAGCAAGGTATAGGTGTCTCCGCCAACTTCTGTGGTGTACTGCACATAGTCGTTAGCCCCCTCCTTCACCGTTGCTTCCTGTTTANGTATCAATCAGCAAGGTATAGGTGTCTCCGCCAACTTCTGTGGTGTACTGCACATAGTCGTTAGCCCCCTCCTTCACCGTTGCTTCCTGTTTACTGAACTCTGAACCGTCTTTCAGGTTAATGGTGTCGGTTTTATCACCGTTAATCACTAACCGTCCAGCAGTCATTTTCGCTAACGTGTCGTTATCGAATGTAATCTCTGTGCTTTGGGTTTCATTCGATAAATTCAACGTTTTCAACTTACCGCCGAATTTGTCAAACAGAGCTTGGAATCGCTCCTCAGTGTAGTCTTCGGTTGATGACTTCTGTGCACCCCATCCATCATAGACTAGCGTTTCAAACTCCCCTTTATTATTTGAGATAAAGCGAGAGATAGCATCGCCCTCTACTTCTCTATTTACACGAACAGTATAACGTAAGATATCTTCGTCTTCAGCACCTGTCATATAATGATAAGTAGTTGCTAAATTTAGTGTTGAGCTTTCTTCGTAAATGCGTTTAAGATAGTTCTCTCCAACTGAAATTTCACCATTTCCGTCTTTGTCTTCAAGTTCCAGAACCTGTCTGTTATAGTCATCATAGGTAAAGATAACATTTGTTGTAACATCGCCTTTTACATTATGATAGGTAGATTTACGAGCAACAATGAGACCAACGGCATCATCACTGCGGGTAAACTCTTTGATGTTATCACCATTATCCCATACACCTATTTTGCTTCTATCGTCCTGTTCACGAATAGCTCGTCCGTGAGCATTGTAGGTTAAAGAGCGAGTCCAATCTACTTCTCCAGTCTTAGTGAGATATACTGTTTTAGAATGTTGACCGTATAGGTTTCGTTCATATTCAACTTGATTTATCACAGCTTTTGAACTATCCATATTGACTTTTTTGGTAATATTTCCAAAGAGGTCACGTTCATAAGAAATATAATTATCTATGCCAGCGGTTGATGGGTCATCCATTGCGATGCCTGTTTGTCTTCCATAAGAGTCGTAACTATAAGTTTCAACCTTCTCAAAACCCTCTTTTTCCGTATTTGTGTCAAAGCTTCTCGTTGCCACACGGTTGTAGGTGTCATAAGTGTACTTATTGTTAGCAATTAGCGTAAAAGTCATTCGATTAGATGTTTTTTTGTTCTATTTGAGTGTAAATATAATACTTTCAAAAATATAAGCTAAAAGTAAAAGCTCGTTTAAA
>NZ_JBGTYY010000054.1:0-5304 GCF_041807705.1 Mannheimia kashgarensis | reverse complement strand
CAATTCTCCAACGCCCACGGCAGATAGGGACCGAACTGTCTCACGACGTTCTAAACCCAGCTCGCGTACCACTTTAAATGGCGAACAGCCATACCCTTGGGACCTACTTCAGCCCCAGGATGTGATGAGCCGACATCGAGGTGCCAAACACCGCCGTCGATATGAACTCTTGGGCGGTATCAGCCTGTTATCCCCGGAGTACCTTTTATCCGTTGAGCGATGGCCCTTCCATTCAGAACCACCGGATCACTATGACCTGCTTTCGCACCTGCTCGACTTGTCTGTCTCGCAGTTAAGCTTGCTTATACCATTGCACTAACCTCACGATGTCCGACCGTGATTAGCAAACCTTCGTGCTCCTCCGTTACTCTTTGGGAGGAGACCGCCCCAGTCAAACTACCCACCAGACACTGTCCGAGTACTCGTTCCGAGTACTTCGTTAGAACATCAAACGTTAAAGGGTGGTATTTCAAGGACGCCTCCAACAACACTGGCGTGTCATCTTCAAAGGCTCCCACCTATCCTACACATCAAAATTCAATGTTCAGTGTCAAGCTATAGTAAAGGTTCACGGGGTCTTTCCGTCTAGCCGCGGGTACACCGCATCTTCACGGCGATTTCAATTTCACTGAGTCTCGGGTGGAGACAGCCTGGCCATCATTATGCCATTCGTGCAGGTCGGAACTTACCCGACAAGGAATTTCGCTACCTTAGGACCGTTATAGTTACGGCCGCCGTTTACTGGGGCTTCGATCAGGAGCTTCTCTTGCGATAACACCATCAATTAACCTTCCAGCACCGGGCAGGCATCACACCCTATACGTCCACTTTCGTGTTTGCAGAGTGCTGTGTTTTTAATAAACAGTTGCAGCCAGCTGGTATCTTCGACCGGTTCAACCTTCGTGAGCAAGTCACTACAATCTACGCCGGCGCACCTTCTCCCGAAGTTACGGTGCTATTTTGCCTAGTTCCTTCACCCGAGTTCTCTCAAGCGCCTGAGTATTCTCTACCTGACCACCTGTGTCGGTTTATAGTACGGTTTAGTGTAATCTGACGCTTAGTGGCTTTTCCTGGAAGCGTGGTATCGGTTACTTCAACTCCGTAGAGCCTCGTCATCACTTCTCGTTGTTAATAGAAGACCGGATTTGCCTAATCTTCCCAACTACCAGCTTAAACAGGGTAATCCAACACCCTGATAACCTAACCTTCTCCGTCCCCACATCGCAATTACACCAAGTACGGGAATATTAACCCGTTTCCCATCGACTACGCTTTTCAGCCTCGCCTTAGGGGCCGACTCACCCTGCCCCGATTAACGTTGGACAGGAACCCTTGGTCTTCCGGCGAACGAGTTTTTCACTCGTTTTATCGTTACTTATGTCAGCATTCGCACTTGTGATATCTCCAGCAGACTTCTCAATCTACCTTCATCGACTTACACAACGCTCCCCTACCCAACAATGTTTCCATTGATGCCGCAGCTTCGGTGACTAGTTTTAGCCCCGTTACATCTTCCGCGCAGGCCGACTCGACTAGTGAGCTATTACGCTTTCTTTAAATGATGGCTGCTTCTAAGCCAACATCCTAGCTGTCTAAGCCTTCCCACTTCGTTTCCCACTTAACTAGTACTTGGGGACCTTAGCTGGCGGTCTGGGTTGTTTCCCTCTCCACGATGAACGTTAGCACCCACCGTGTGTCTCCTATGCATTACTCTTCGGTATTCGCAGTTTGCATCGGGTTGGTAATCCGGGATGGACCCCTAGCCGAAACAGTGCTCTACCCCCGAAGGTATTCACATAAGGCTCTACCTAAATAGATTTCGGGGAGAACCAGCTATCTCCCGGTTTGATTGGCCTTTCACCCCCAGCCACAAGTCATCCGCTAATTTTTCAACATTAGTCGGTTCGGTCCTCCAATTAGTGTTACCCAATCTTCAACCTGCCCATGGCTAGATCACCGGGTTTCGGGTCTATACCTTGCAACTAGACGCCCAGTTAAGACTCGGTTTCCCTACGGCTCCCTTATTCAGTTAACCTTGCTACAAAATATAAGTCGCTGACCCATTATACAAAAGGTACGCAGTCACTCCTAAGAGCTCCCACTGCTTGTACGCACAAGGTTTCAGGTTCTATTTCACTCCCCTCGCCGGGGTTCTTTTCGCCTTTCCTTCACAGTACTGGTTCACTATCGGTCAATCAGGAGTATTTAGCCTTGGAGGATGGTCCCCCCATCTTCAAACAGGATATCACGTGTCCCGCCCTACTTGTTGTTAGCCTAGTACCACGATAATGTTTTCGAGTACGGGATTATCACCCTCTACGATTGAGCTTCCCAGCTCATTCCTCTAACAAAACCGCTATCACTAACTGGCTCTTTCGCGTTCGCTCGCCGCTACTAACGAAATCTCGGTTGATTTCTTTTCCTCGGGGTACTTAGATGTTTCAGTTCTCCCGGTTTGCCTCTTATTACTATGTATTCATAATAAGATAGTAGATTCTTCATCTACTGGGTTTCCCCATTCGGACATCTTGGATTAAACGCCTCTTATCGACTCATCCAAGCTTTTCGCAGATTAGCACGTCCTTCATCGCCTCTGATTGCCAAGGCATCCACCTTGTGCGCTTAGTCACTTAACTATACAACCTCAAATGTTTTCATTTAAATAAATCAAATGAATTTATTTGAAGCGATATCTTCAACTAAACACTTAGCTGCTTTTGTTCAGCTAAGATTTTTATACTCAGACTTTCTACTTGAGANCGAAATCTCGGTTGATTTCTTTTCCTCGGGGTACTTAGATGTTTCAGTTCTCCCGGTTTGCCTCTTATTACTATGTATTCATAATAAGATAGTAGATTCTTCATCTACTGGGTTTCCCCATTCGGATATCTTGGATTAAACGCCTCTTATTGACTCATCCAAGCTTTTCGCAGATTAGCACGTCCTTCATCGCCTCTGATTGCCAAGGCATCCACCTTGTGCGCTTAGTCACTTAACTATACAACCTCAAATGTTTTCATTTAAATAAATCAAATGAATTTATTTGAAGCGATATCTTCAACTAAACACTTAGCTGCTTTTGTTCAGCTAAGATTTTCTATACTCAGACTTTCTACTTGAGAATATAAATATTATATCCTTACAGAAAATCTCTCAGTTTTTCAGCTTGTTTCTACATTTTTAAAGAACATAAGACAATGTCTTTCGACTATCATCATACCTAAACTTGCAAAACATTCGGCATTTTTAACCGCTTGCAACCTTANCTGCTTTTGTTCAGCTAAGATTTTCTATACTCAGACTTTCTACTTGAGGATATAAATATTATATCCTTACAGAAAATCTCTCAGTTTTTCAGCTTGTTTCTACATTTTTAAAGAACATAAGACAATAAAAATCATCTTTAAATGGCGTCCCCACGGGGATTCGAACCCCGGTTACCGCCGTGAAAGGGCGATGTCCTAGGCCTCTAGACGATGGGGACATCATTTAAAGATGCTTTCCACTTTGCCAGTTGAGAGTTAAATATTTTAGCGATTTTTGCAAATCTCTGCAAGATTTTAACCGCTTGAATGCCTAAATCTCATTCATCTCTTGTCCTACTGCTTNGTTTTCACTCATTCTCTTATGATTTGCTTTCGCTAATCACATCATTGAGTGGTGGGTCTGAGTGGACTTGAACCACCGACCTCACCCTTATCAGGGGTGCGCTCTAACCACCTGAGCTACAGACCCAAAAGGATGTTTCCATTTATTCTACTTTCTATCAAACAATCTGTGTGAACACTTGCTGTCGCAAGATTTTTGGTAAGGNTATCAAACAATCTGTGTGAACACTTGCTGTCGCAAGATTTTTGGTAAGGAGGTGATCCAACCGCAGGTTCCCCTACGGTTACCTTGTTACGACTTCACCCCAGTCATGAATCATACCGTGGTAAACGCCCCCCCGAAGGTTAAGCTATCTACTTCTGGTACAACCCACTCCCATGGTGTGACGGGCGGTGTGTACAAGGCCCGGGAACGTATTCACCGCAACATTCTGATTTGCGATTACTAGCGATTCCGACTTCATGGAGTCGAGTTGCAGACTCCAATCCGGACTTAGACGTACTTTCTGAGATTCGCTCACCATCGCTGGGTCGCCGCCCTCTGTATACGCCATTGTAGCACGTGTGTAGCCCTACTCGTAAGGGCCATGATGACTTGACGTCATCCCCACCTTCCTCCGGTTTATCACCGGCAGTCTCCTTTGAGTTCCCGACCGAATCGCTGGCAACAAAGGATAAGGGTTGCGCTCGTTGCGGGACTTAACCCAACATTTCACAACACGAGCTGACGACAGCCATGCAGCACCTGTCTCTAAGTTCCCGAAGGCACAAACTCATCTCTGAGTTCTTCTTAGGATGTCAAGAGTAGGTAAGGTTCTTCGCGTTGCATCGAATTAAACCACATGCTCCACCGCTTGTGCGGGCCCCCGTCAATTCATTTGAGTTTTAACCTTGCGGCCGTACTCCCCAGGCGGTCGATTTATCACGTTAGCTACGGGCACCAGACTCAAAGTCCAATCCCCAAATCGACAGCGTTTACGGCGTGGACTACCAGGGTATCTAATCCTGTTTGCTCCCCACGCTTTCGCACATGAGCGTCAGTACATTCCCAAGGGGCTGCCTTCGCCTTCGGTATTCCTCCACATCTCTACGCATTTCACCGCTACACGTGGAATTCTACCCCTCCCTAAAGTACTCTAGTTGTCCAGTCTGAAATGCAATTCCCAGGTTAAGCCCGGGGCTTTCACACCTCACTTAAACAACCGCCTGCGTGCCCTTTACGCCCAGTTATTCCGATTAACGCTCGCACCCCCCGTATTACCGCGGCTGCTGGCACGGAGTTAGCCGGTGCTTCTTCTGTGATTAACGTCAATCGACTGTTCTATTAAAACAATCGCCTTCCTCGTCACCGAAAGAACTTTACAACCCGAAGGCCTTCTTCATTCACGCGGCATGGCTGCATCAGGGTTTCCCCCATTGTGCAATATTCCCCACTGCTGCCTCCCGTAGGAGTCTGGACCGTGTCTCAGTTCCAGTGTGGCTGGTCATCCTCTCAGACCAGCTAGAGATCGCGGGCTTGGTGAGCCTTTACCTCACCAACTACCTAATCTCACTTGGGCTCATCTTATGGCAACTGGACCGAAGTTCCCAGTCTTTACTCCTAAGAGATTACGCGGTATTAGCTACCGTTTCCAGTAGTTATCCCCCTCCATAAGCCAGATTCCCAAGCATTACTCACCCGTCCGCCACTCGTCAG
>NZ_JBGTYY010000053.1:0-5530 GCF_041807705.1 Mannheimia kashgarensis | reverse complement strand
AGAGGGTTGTTAGAATAAAACATGAGAGTTTCCTTTTTGTTTAGATTGATTTTTGACACTCATATTCTAAACGGGAAACTCTCACTTTTTAGAGTGAATTGTCAGATCAAGTCTGATCTTCTACACATTGCTATAACATTGATTTATCTAGCTTGTTTAAGCAATAACAGTTTGAATATCATTATCAATGTACAACGTGTAAGTTTTGCCATCAACTTCTGTTGAATACATATCGAATTCTTCATCTCTGCCTGTAAATGTAGTTGCTAATTTTGTAAAACTATCGCCTTTAAGATTAACTTTGTCGGTTGCATCACCGTTGATAATCAATGCATCTTGGACAGTACCAACACTATTTGTAGGTGCCATTTTTCCAATAATTGTACTATCTAAAGTAATCTCAGTAGAAGCATCTGACTTACTTAATGTTATAACTCTTAAACCTTTGAGACGATTAACATCTTCAGTAGACCAAGTTGTGAAATCATCAATAAAGTCTAGAGCACCATTATTTTGGCGATTGCCATAAATGAGCTGTTCATATTGACTTCCATCTTTTTCGCCAACATTATCGATAAAGGTTTTTAGAGTACCACCTGTTTCAGAGATAATGAAATCAGCCGTCCAATTAAGTTGTCCGCCAGAAATAGAACCATCACTTTGCATAGTTCCACCCAAGAAATTCTTCATTTGAGTTTCGGCATTTATATAAATTGGATTTTCATGAGCGATATTATAGTAAGATGCTATTTCTTGACTATTTTCAGCTACTGGGCTAGCGATCACATTTACTCTACCATAGTTGTCTTTCCCTACCTGAATATCTGCACCATACCATTCTTTACTATCGCCTCGATAATAGTCAACTCTTGATAAGCCAGTAACATCGTTATAACTTGACTTATAGAAAGTGTCATCTCTTGAAGGACCATCACCAAGTCTATCAATATAATGCTCTAGCCTTCTACCATGAGAGTCATAAGAGTAAACTATAGTTTCAGAGATTTTATCTCCTAGGGTATTAAAGTTTATAGTATGATAGTTATTACCATAAACATCATATTTATACTCAGAGATACGGTCAAATACACCATTATTATCATTATCAGCAGATAATTTGGTTCTTCTGCCTAATGCATCATATGTTGAAACTGATTGACTATCGATTATGCCATCGTTTCCAACATCATTTTCGATCTTCGCAATACGTCCATAAGCATCTAAGCTATAGATTTCTGCGCGTTCAATTGTACCATCACCATAGTTATCAATGAATTTCTTCACTATGTTACCTTTTGCATCCAGTTCATATGTTTCAATTTGATGTAATGCATCTATAGCAGAATATGTAGATTTCTCAGTATAGTTCCCATTATTATCTAATTTATACACACCCTTACCAGTGTAAATTTGTGTACCATCTGCTGTTTGGTTGTAGTATTCTGATGAAACTATATTACCTTGAGCATTTAAGGTATTTTTTGTTATTTTCTCAATCTTACCATCATTGAGTAAATCAACCCCAGTTTCAAGAATATTACCATTCGCATTTAAGGTATATTCTTCACGATAATCAAATTTACCATCTACGTTGTTATCACGCTCAAGGGAGGTTCTTTCGCCCTTTTCGTTATAGTCGTACTTCAATACTTGGTCTATGCCTTGTACGGTTTTGCCGCTATTATCGGTTGGGCGTATTTTACCTTCGGTGTTTTTATTGGCATCGTTATCCACCAACACTTCACGAACCATGCTCAGATTATCGAACTGNATTTTACCTTCGGTGTTTTTATTGGCATCGTTATCCACCAACACTTCACGAACCATGCTCAGATTATCGAACTGCTGATAATGGATCTTATCAAGAAAACAAGCTACTAACTTATTCAGATTTGATTTGTTAAAAAGCGACTGTTTTATCCATTTTTACTTTGAGTGTTTTTTCTTCTAATTTTTATCAAATGGAGTATTCGATTATTTTTTTAGACTAAATAATATAGGAAACAAGTTGGCTAGATTTTAGCCTTTTTAGTACTTGGCTTTATACGTTACAAATGAGATGGTTTTCTTGATAAGATCCATTATCAGCAGTTCGATAATCTAGGTAGGGTTCGTGAGGTGTTGGTGGATAACGATGCCAATAAAAACACCGAAGGTAAAATACGCCCAACGGATAATACGGGCAAAACCGTACAAGGCATAGACCAAGTATTGAAGTACGACTATAACGAAAAGGGCGAAAGAACCTCCCTTGAGCGTGATAACAACGTAGATGGTAAATTTGATTACCGTGAAACTTACACCCTAGATGCAAATGGTCGTTGGGTTGGTAAAAACATCGACTTAACTAACGATGGTACTTTAGATAGAAAAGAGGTGTATAGTCGTGAAGCAGATGGTGGCTTAACACAGACTAACTTCTATAATCTAGTTAATGACAGAGAAGTCTTAACCAAGATTGAGTATTATGAACTAAATGTAAACAATCAGCGTACTAAGTTATCAATAGATACTTTAGGAGATAACACTATCAACTCAATCACTCGCTATGATCTAGATAACTTAGGTAGAACGGCTAAAGCCTATTTCGATACTGATGGCGATGGTAGCCCCGATCGTACTGAAACCTACACCCGTGATACAAACAACCATATCATCAAAGTAGAGTCAGATAGTAACAACGATAATATTATTGATGTTGTTACGCATCGAGAGGTAAATGCTTTAGGCCAGATTATGGTTGCTAAGTTTGACAATGACAATAATGGTACTATTGATGCTATCCATCGATATGAACGCGACCAAAATGGCAATGTTGTTCGTGAGTTGAGAGATTTAGATAATAACGGCGTAAATGATGTTATTCTTACTAATACATTCAACGAGTTAAATCAACAAATTGCTAACTCAACAAAATATGTAGATGGTCGTATTTCACACGTTACTCGTCACTTTGATGAATATGGTCGAGTTGAGTATGAAGATAGACGCTGGGATGCTGCTGATGGCACTCTAGGAGTTCCATATCGTTATAGATATGAATATGATACTCAGAATAGAGTATCTAAATCGACATATGATAAGCGTATTGACGGTACATTAGATTGGACAATGTATAATAGCTACGAGAACCCTGTATTTAACAATACTGCAACTAAGAGAGAGGTAGTTTATCCAAATGGACATAAAGCCACACACATTATGGATATAGATTCTTCAGGTAGAGCTGAGTTTACTTATAGCGATAGTATGACTGATGGTATCATTGAGCGTTTCAATATAGGAGATCAAAATGGATCTTCTAGCATTGCTCGTACTGTAGATTTAACCAACTGGACACAAGAGCAACTCGCTAAATTAGGTAATCAACTCACCTCAATTTATATGGGTTCTCTCTCTCCAGATACATTAACTCTTAGTACTGAGGTTGTTGCGAAAATCAGCTCAGGTAAAACCCTGAACATTTACACATCAGGAACTGATGATACCTTGAACCTTAAAGGCTTTACTGAAGGGAAAAAGGCAGCAAAAACCATCGGCTCAGAAACATATGACTTATATACAGCAAATGTAGATGGTTCTGTATATAACATTTATGTTGATGATGATACCAATGTGGTTCTAGGTTAAATCTAATCTGTAATACAAGTTGTTATATTTTGCAACCTTTTTGTAAAGGTTTCGCTATACAAAGCCCCATAGCAATATGGGGCTTTTTTCGTTTCACGCTTTCTAACAAGCGGTCGTTTTTTCTCAAAAATTTGCAAATATGCTATAATCCAGCCCATTATCACTACCCTGTTTTCGGAGAGAGAATATGAAAAAACAGCTGCCTATTGGTATTCAAACCTTTGCTAAGTTAAGAGAAAACAATGAATACTACTATGTAGATAAAACACACAAAATCATTGAGTTAATTGAAACAGGGCAGTTCATTTTCCTCTCTCGTCCTCGTCGTTTTGGTAAAAGTTTAACCTTAGATACCATTGCCGAGCTGTTTTCGGGCAACAAAGCCTTATTTGACGGACTTTATGCAGAGAAGCATTGGGATTGGGGGAAGGAATACCCTGTTATCCGTATTAGCTTTGGTACAAATGTGACCTTTGATGAAGAGCGTTTAATTCAAATTCTGAATGAAAAGCTCGAGGAACTCGAAGAAATTCACGGCTTGTCTGAAAAATCGCATTTATCGGAAGCGGCTCGTTTTCAGCGGATTATCAAGCATATTTACACGCAAACAGAGCAAAAAGTGGTGGTGTTAGTTGATGAATATGATAAGCCGATTTTAGATAATCTCTCCACCCCAGAACAAGCTATCTTAGCTAGAAACCGCTTAAGAGATTTTTATAGCGTGCTAAAAGAAAGCGATGCCTATCTGCGTTTTGTAATGCTCACAGGCGTCTCCAAATTCAGCAAAATCAATCTCTTTTCAGGATTGAATAACTTGTACGATGCGACACTCGACAAACAATTCTCCGACTTATGTGGCTATACTCAGTCTGAATTAGAAACTGTGTTCGCCCCTGAATTATCGTGTGTGGATTTAAGCGAGCTGAAGAATTGGTACAACGGCTATAATTGGTCGGGGGAGAGTGTGTATAACCCGTTTGATGTGTTGTTGTTTTTCTCTAATGAAGAACGAATTTACAAGCCTTATTGGTTTGAAACGGGCTCGCCAACCTTTTTGATTGATAAATTAATCAGCGAGAACATTGATTTAGGCAAAATCTCGCAAGATATTTCTGATGATATTTTGCTCTCCAAGTTTGATGTGGGCGATATTAGCCCCGTCTCCTTGATGTTCCAAACGGGCTATTTAACGATTGATAAGGTGGTAAATACCTTTGATGGCGTGGGTTATACCCTTAAATACCCTAACAAAGAGGTGCAACAAAGTCTAAATACGATGTTGCTACGCCGTTACTTACATAAGTATGAATCAGGCTCAACGCTGCGTTCTCATTTATACGACGCTTTAATCCAACACGATATCGCCCGTATGCAGTTAGTTCTCAAAGCCTTTTTCGCCAGTATTCCGCACGATTGGCACAGAAACAATAATATTGCTTATTACGAAGGCTATTGGGCGAGTGTGTTTTATGCCTATTTTGCCAGCCTGGGGTTGCCGATTATTACCGAAGATGCAACCAGCGTGGGGAATATTGATATGACATTACTGGTGAACAACCACGTCTATATTTTTGAGTTTAAAGTAGTAGGGAAAGATGTGAAAGAAAGCCCGCTTGGGTTAGCGTTAGCACAGATTATCGACCGAGATTATGCGAAGAAATATCAAGGACAAGGCAAAACGATTTACCAAATTGGGGTGGAGTTTAATAAAGATAGCCGAGAAGTCGCGTTTGATATTGCTCGCTTATAATGTGATGACAAGCGGTTGAGTTTAGCTGTAGAAGATCAGACTTGATCTGACAATTCACTCTAAAAAGTGAGAGTTTCCCGTTTAGAATATGAGTGTCAAAAATCAATCTAAACAAAAAGGAAACTCTCATGTTTTATTCTAACAACCCTC
>NZ_JBGTYY010000052.1:0-5702 GCF_041807705.1 Mannheimia kashgarensis | reverse complement strand
TGTTAATGGCTGGTTACGCTAACATAACATTAAGCCAAGACGACATTGATATCCGTATCAATTTGTAAGGTGTAAGATTCGCCCTCCACCGTAGTGGTGTATTGATGGAACTCGTTAGAGCCTGCTTTTACTTTCGCCTCAAGTTTGGTGAACTCACTACTGTCTTTCAGCCTCACAGTATCAGTACCATCACCGTTGATTCGCAAGGTTGGGTTCTTGCTGATTTTAGCGATAACATCATTATCAACCGTGATGTCTGTACTTGCCCTTGCATTGGTTAGGTTGATTTGGATAATTTTGTTTTCGTAATTATCCAGCAATGCCCGCCATTTATCAGAGCTATAATCATCTTTGGTTGAATAGTTGAAGCCTCCAACACCATAGGATAGAGTGCCTTCGGCTTTAGCAACATTTTCAGTCAATAAAGCAATTTGTGTACCGCTAATACCTGCATCTTGGTAAATAAACTTCCGTATTTGATACAGATGCTCTTGTTTATCTCCTCCACGATAATCCTCAACAGTATCAAAAACACTTGTGTTGCCGATATAAGAGGATTTGTTCAATACTTCATTGCCATCTACCTGCTTGTTGCCGTTTTTATCTCTAAAGCTAGTTACTCGTCTGTTCAGCTCATCATAAGTATAGAAGTTATGAGCTTTAGAACTAACACTTTCATCAATTCGCTCAGCGTAATTGCTATTTATGCTTTGGTCGTAGATGAGGGTTAGTTTCAAATCGCCAACATCATAGATACCGTTGGCATTTTTGTCTTCATAGAGTGTTTTAAGTCGACCAAACTCATCACGGGTATTGCTGTTGATAAAGCTCTTATTAGTTTCAGATGAATAGTTAGTCACTTTAGTTTGATAACCGTACTCATCATATTCATACTCTCGTTTCCAAATTAACGTACCATCTGCTTGGTAGTTGCGAATGACTTTATCACGACCAAACTCGTCTCTTTCACGCACCATTCGGCTATTCACATCGATAGCATCGCCTAAGATATCTTCTTTGGTTTCGATTAATCTACCGTAGTTATCATAGCCGTAAGTTTCCTTACGCTCAGTACCTTCCTTGCCTTCAGAGAAGTCAGTATCAAACTCTCTCGTTGCCACACGGTTGTAGATGTCATAAGTGTACTTATTGTTAGCAATTAGCGTAAAAGTCATTCGATTAGATGTTTTTTTGTTCTATTTAAGTGTAAATATAATACTTTCAAAAATATAAGCTAAAAGTAAAAGCTCGTTTAAAAAACGAGCTTTTAGCGTTATTTTAATCATTCTTACCAGCAGGGATAAACTCACTAATTAAAACAAAATCCCCAACAACTATAAATCGTACAGAATGAGGTTTTCGGCTTTTAGATATGGGAAATTTATGGAATTTACCGTCGTTATATACCCCAGCAATATATGACAATTTTTCTGTGGTCGCTTTGATATTATCAAAGAAATTATTGGCTATCTCTCTACTACTTTGCTCTGCTATATAATCGGCTTTTTCATTGAGCTGCTCTTCTGCCTCATTAGACCATTGAACAATATAATCAACTTTCATCACTATTTATCTAATTTCAATCTTTTACGCAGATTTTCCAACACTTCTTCATTACTTTTGAATGTAATTTCGCCATTCAAAATTCGCATCAAAAAGACTTGCTCTTCTGAGGGGCGGTTATGTTCCACAAATTCAATTTTGCTGGTCGTACTCACGGGATTTTTTGTAAGTATTGTCATTGTATTTATCCTCGTTTTTCTTGATGAGTGCAGAAATGCTACCCTCATAACTTGGTAAAGCCAAAGAAAAATGTATACAAAATAATCTATACCTGTAAATAAGCACACTTATTTAAAGCTATGAGCTGATTAACCTACCTATTTAGCTCAAATAATGAGGCGAATATCTAGTTATCCTTGTGGATTTCTGCAATTAAATAGCGAGTGCTTCGCCCACCTTGATTAGTCTTTTTTATCAGCCCTTTTTCCAGTAAATCCGTTAAATGGCGGGTTGCGGTTGCTTTGCTGACTTTAGCAACTTTTTGATATTGAGAGGCACTAATGCCCAATTCAAACCCATTTTCTCCGCCATCTAACAAGCGGTTCAACACTTTCTTCTGTTCAGGACTTAATTGCAGCTCCCGATATTTCAACCAAAAGTGGCTTTTGAACAATGTGCGTTCAATTTGAACTAAACTCTGTTCAATGCTTTCTGTCAAGATATTCAAAAACCAATTTAGCCAAGAGGTTATTTCACGATCACCTTTTTGAGTTTGTTCCAACAAGCGGTAGTATTCTGCTCTTTTTTGCAAAATAGTGGTAGAGATAGCGTATAGGCGAATACTTTGTTGATCGGCTTGAGTGAGGGCTAAGTCAGTTAAGGTTCTTGCTAATCTACCATTACCATCATCAAACGGGTGTAAGGTAAGAAACCAAAGATGGGCGATTCCGGCTCGGAGCAGTGGATCGAGCGTATTATCCTCTCTACTTTGGTTAAACCAATCAATAAATCGATTTAGTTCTCCCTCTAAAATATGACGATGCGGGGCTTCAAAGTGAACTTTTGGTCTATCCAGCCTGCCCGATACGACTTGCATCGGCTCCTCACCACGTAGCTCGCCTGCTTTAATATGTGGCGTGTAATAGGGAAACAACCAACGATGCCATTGTGCTAAGCGTTCTTTACTCAAGGCTTCCTGCCAATTATCCAGTGCATCAAGCATAATATTGCTCACGCCTTCAGAGCGATCTGAAACAGGATAAGGAATATCTACCGAGATATTTAATTTTTTCGCAAGCGATGAACGCACAGAATAGGCATTCAAACTATCTCCCTCAATTTGTGATGAACTTAAAATGTTATTCAACAAAGTATCTAACGCCAGTTGCGAATCTTGATGCTTGATTTGAGCACTATATCCAATCAATTTACCCAACAATAACCAACAGCGACGTAACTGTGGCTCAAGTTGGCTTTGATTCCATAAAAATTCCGTCCAATTCGGATATTGCCATATCCATTTGTAATCATTGTATTGCATTGTATTTCTCCAAATGAGCTGAAAGTATAGCACATTCACCTCATTACTCGAGCTAAATAAGTAGATTAATCAGCTCATAGCTTTAAATAAGTACACTTATGACATCTACAACCGTGTGGCAACGAGGGAGGTTGATACAGACTTCTCGAAAGAGGGTGTGGAACGGGTGGAAACTTATCACTACAACAGCTTAAATCAGTTGGTAAGAACGGATAGTGATGTGTTGGGTAATGAAGCATTGATTGACGCCTATTCCCTGTATGAACGGAATCATTATGGACAAATAGAAAAAGTCCAAAACTATTCGGGTAATGTGCTTGCATCCCAAGTGTTGTATAAATTCAATGTGTATGGGCAACCAGCGGTAGAAACACTTTATGCAGGGTCAAATACCAATCCGACCCAAATAAGGCACAGAGAATACGATGCATACGGTCGTAATATGCAATTTTACTTTGATAAAAACTCAAATGGAGAGAAAGACCGGGGTGATATTATCTATGAGTACACTCGAGATCCTGTTACAGGTCTGGAATTAGCAGTCAAAAAAACCTCATTCAATGCCAAAAATGAACCTGTTTCAGATGTACGCCAATATACCTATGATGAGTTTAATCGAGTGAAGTTTGCGCACTGGGATACCAATGAGAATGGCATCATTGATGGCAACGAAAGAAATATGAAAAGCTATTATGTAGCTGATAGTACCCAAGTTTCTCATATTGAGAACTACAGCGGCGAAGTTCTTCAGTACACGATCCACTTCCTCTATAATGAAGCAAGACAGTATCTGGCAACCGTGGTGGATAATGCCAAAACATCGGTGGTAACTGTCACTTATGATGGTTATGGTTCTCCGAAAAACAGCGTGGAAGACTATACTGAACAAAGTATCCAAGCGTTCTATCAACCGTTTAACGGACGTGTCAGCACGATTAGTCTGTCAAACCAAAACGCCAATACTGAAATCACATTAGATAATGATGTTGTCGCACGGCTTTCTGCGTCTAAACTATTAATCAACGGTGATGCTACCGACACATTAAGACTAAAAGACCATTCCGAGTTTAAACAGATTGAAAATGTTAAACAAGGTAATAATGAGTACGAACAATACCAAACCGAGGTAGACGGTCAGCAATACACTTTATTGATTGACACCGACATCAATGTCGTTTTAGCGTAAGCGGTTTAAAGCCGTTGCAAGCGGTGCATTTTGCTGAGAAATTTGCAAAATGCCCGCTTCGGTTGAAAATTGATAATAAAAAAACCTGTTGCCGACCGGCAACAGGTTTTGTTTTTTTAAGCAGCGGTGGTTTGTAAATTTCTCGGCAAAACCGACCGCTTGTATACTATGGAATTACAGTAGGTTCACATTAACATCGGTATCAATCAGCAAGGTATAGGTGTCTCCGCCAACTTCTGTAGTGTACTGCACATAGTCGTTAGCCCCCTCCTTCACCGTTGCTTCCTGTTTGNATCAGCAAGGTATAGGTGTCTCCGCCAACTTCTGTAGTGTACTGCACATAGTCGTTAGCCCCCTCCTTCACCGTTGCTTCCTGTTTGCTGAACTCTGAACCGTCTTTCAGGTTAATGGTGTCGGTTTTATCACCGTTAATCACTAACCGTCCAGCAGTCATTTTCGCTAACGTGTCGTTATCGAATGTAATCTCTGTGCTTTGGGTTTCATTCGATAAATTCAACGTTTTCAACTTACCGCCGAATTTGTCAAACAGAGCTTGGAATCGCTCCTCAGCGTAGTCTTCGGTAGAAGATTGCGGAGCCCCCCATCCATCGTAATGAAGTGTTTCAAACTCACCTTTGTTATTGGAGACAAAGCGGGAGATTGTCAGATCTTTTTCATCGCGATTTATTTGAACAGTATAACGGAATACATCTTCGCCTTCAGCACCTGTTTTGTAATGAATCGTATTGGCTACCGTATTTGTTCCTTCATAAATACGCTGATTGTAATGCTCGCCAACGGATATCTTACCGTTTACATCCTTATCTTCAAAGTCTAAGACTTGTCTGTTGAATTCATCATAGGTAATAACAAAGTGGCGTACAAGTTCTATCGGATCAACATTGTCCGTTTGCTTACGACCAACGATCAGCCCTACAGCATCATCACTGCGGGTAAACTCTTTAATGACGTCGCCTTTATCCCATTTACCGATAACATTTCTGTCATCATATTCACGGATAGATTGTCCTTGAGCATTGTAGGTGTACTCACGCACCCAATCCACGTCCCCATCTTGCGTTAAGAAATACCTTTTCGTAGCCCGTCCGTAGAGATTATAGTCGTATTGAGTCATCTCCGTCACATTGTTATTTGCATCGTAGGTTGTTGTTTTGAGGTTCTGACCGAATTGGTCACGCTTGTTAGTATCATAAGAAATTGTTTTTGTGATTAGGTTATTATACTCAGTACGCACCACTCGTCCATAGCTGTTATAAGTATAACTTTCTACCTTCTCCGCCCCTTCATTTTCGGTGTTTGAATCAAACTCTCTCGTTGCCACACGGTTGTAGATGTCATAAGTGTACTTATTTACAGGTATAGATTATTTTGTATACATTTTTCTTTGACTTTACCAAGTTATGAGGGTAGCATTTCTGCCTTATCAAAAAAACTAGGATAAATACAATGACA
>NZ_JBGTYY010000051.1:0-6319 GCF_041807705.1 Mannheimia kashgarensis | reverse complement strand
TGAGATAAGGTAATATTAGCCATAATTTCGCATAACAACAGGTTATGTGTAAATTCTCGTGCAGTGGGACAAGCCCTATTGTACTGCACTCGAATTGTAACATAACCTGTAAAGCATTATGCGAAATTAGTTGCTAGTTTTTAATTGAGTGTTTTCTAAACAATTCTGTAATGTTCATTATGAACATAGAAAAATCTAAATTTTGACAGAAATTTAAATTCATCTTTTGTTATATACTGTTTTGACAAACAGTACTGCAGAAATTCATACAAATAATCAAAAAAAACGAACTCTTCTTTACCATTACCCATATCTTCAACTGTAACAATCAGTTTATCTCTAAGATCTCGGTTATTATCGTCTGTTAAGATACCTGCTAAAGCGTAGCATAGTATAAAATAGATATTCCCTAAATGAGTTCCTAGATCAGATATACTTTTGATATTCATAATTAGGAATGTATCTATAACACTGTCAATTTCTGGTTGAAATTGTTCATCTGTTAATAAATATGTAAATTCATTCATATAGCATTTAAAATTTCTTATATTAAAGGCAGCTAAACAAGGCCACGTCCTCGCACAGCTGTGGGCGTAGCCTTGTTTAACTGCCTATTTTATATCGTTTTTGAACCTATTATCTAGCTAACGCCCTCCGCTTCGCTACGGTTGTTCAAGTCAAAAAATAATCGGAAACAAGTTCCGATTACTTTTTAACTTTCTATTAAAGTTCAAATGAGAGTATCACCCACAACAACAATATCACACTTTATTTTTGAATCCATTGAATCTACAGCATTTTGTAGTTGATGAATTGTACCTGTCGCTGTATAGGTTTTGCCTTTTACCACTTTTGATATTTTATCAACATCTCTTATTACAAATGTAATCTGAGTATCTTTTATTTTGAATGTTACAGCTCCACCATAAAATTCATCACCACTAATACTTAATGCTTTTGCTTTAAACGAAATTCTTTTATCTTTATATAACCTAGAAGCATTTACGCTATTATCTCTGTATGCTTGACAAATTTGAGATGGGGTCTCAGAAATTACAGTAGAAGAACTTGAAGAACCGATAGTTTTATTCAAACTTTCCCTTAAATTTTGACTAGCTTCAAGCATATCTGCACAACCAACTATAGAAAATGGTGTTACAACTAATAGCAGTTTTAAGATCTTGTTCATAGATATTCTCCATAATATAAAGTATGTGTGCTGAGTATACAAAACTAGAACAAAAAAGTATGTGATGAAGATCAAATTTCTTTGACTTGCAACTAATAATGTTGGTGATTGATTTACCCCTGTTTCAGTTTTCACAAAATTAGAAAGCTGTTGCTGAATTTTCAAGTCAATAGCATTTGCTTTAATAATCGGAGTTATCTCAAAAATAACACCAGACGAACGATATTCAATAGCTTGGACTGCTCTAACATCTTGATAAGTGATATTTGCTAATACAGGCACATCAGAACCTACAGAAAAATTACCCGTTGAACCCGACTTAACTCGTAATGTTGGGGAACTAATTACCCTGAAATGGCTATCTGTTCTAAATAACTCAATCATTGCATCTAAATTGCCTGCATTAACTGTTATAAAATTTTCATAATTCTGTTTAACTCCAATAGAGATCCCTAATTTCCCCGATAATAACTTAGCAAGGAAGTTAATACCACTTCCCTGCTTTTCTTCTGTTTGAACTTCAAATAGATAACCAGTTACCACAACTTCACGGGTTTTGGTATCAACTGCTTTTAAAATACTTTTTACTCGGTTAATGTCGTCTTGTGTACCATAATAAACTAGTTTATCACCACTTGCGGAAACTTGACCTTCCCCACCTTGTAAAAAACTCGCAAGATACTCTACATCTCTATAAACAGGATTATATACAAAACTACGTTTTACAATCTTTATTGGTTTTGGCTCAATATGAGCAACATAAACAACACCTTTTTTCTCATAAATTTTAATGTTCATATTGTCAAAATAGCGTTGAATAAAGTCATTAAAATTTTGTTTTTCTGTGGTGTGAAAGCTAATAAGTCTTGTATCTCCTGCAAGCTTAGGATCTAACATATAAGGCTTTTCAAGAACTTCATCATAAATTATTGAAATTGCTTTCGGTAAAGGAACTGCTTCAAGTTTAAAATCAACATTCTTAGCCGTTGCAGAAATTGTAATTAATGTAATAAGTGCAGTTAAATAAAATTTCATTTTATTCCCCCTGAATAATAATTAACTAATTCACCGTCAATTTTTCCTTCAAGCATACGACCACTATAATTAAAGGCACTTCTTGGCTCAAAACGTAACCGTCCTTGAGTATCTGCTAAAATTACAAACTCTTTCCCATTTTTCTTTAATTCCCCTGTTATTCTCCATTTTTCAGATAATTTAGGTGCCACATAAACAGGAACTTTCTCGATTTTCGAAACATTACTGTTCTCTATTTCTCTAGCTTCTTCTTTTGAATTAGGCTCATTACCTAAAAAGAAAGAGGTAAAGCCGTAATATCCAAAGATAGCTAATAGCAAAACTAAAACAATCATCAACTTAAACTGAAAGGATTTAAAAATATTCCCCCTATCATCAACAACATTCTCTTTCCCATTAACGCCATCATAGCTTTTATACAAATTAAAAATTGCCTTATCATATTTACGCTGAAGTTGTAACGTTCTATTTGTTTTTGTCGTCTTAGCACCTGTAAAAACATCAACTCGATAACGATTTCGCATACCTAAAGCTGTAAGTTTTGACATTTGATAAGTCATTTCTATACGATCTTTGATAAATCTAGGTAATTGAGCAACCGACTGATTGATAACAACCAAATCACAACAAACCCCAGTAACAGGATCTGTAAAATGTCTATGCTCAGCTAAAAAAGAACGGTGATTTTCGTGTATTTTGTCACTTGGAAAAATTCTCCAAACTTCATCAATACAAATTAAATCACCTGCATTGCAAATAGTAGTATCAGCCCCTTTATATGGAAAAAAATCAGCTCTTTGGCAAGTTTCATCATCAACACTAATAAACTCACCTAAATCTTTTGGCTCCGTTCCATTTGCCACACAAAAATCGAATAATTTTTGATGAGTAACGCCTTCAATATTACTTACAATACGACGACCCTTTTTAAAGTGTTCTAAAATTACTGAACTGACAACTTCGTAAGATTTACCACTTCCAGGAATACCTACATACGCTAATATTGCCATAATACTACCCTATTAATGGTATTCTTCTAATAATAAATCTTGCAAGCATTGCAGAAATATAAAGTGATATTCCAAAAGGAATTTCTAATAACTCCAAAAAATACCACATATCATTCGGCAAACCATTAAATAATTGTTGAAAATTAACCTTTAAATTTTGTGGAATGAATAAATCTATAACAACAGGTATAAATTCAGTAGTTATATAAAACAATGCAAAGAATACAAAAAATTTAGCAACAACACCTTTAAAAACAAACTCAAGCAAACCACTAAATAATCTAATAATCAAACTGCCCATAAAATTACCCTTATGCACCTAATAATTTTCTTACTGCAATAATTGACCAAATTAAGATAAATAAAACAGAAAGAACATTTCTATTTTTTTCAAGAATTGGACAATGCCCATCTATAGTATATGTTTGTTTTAACGCTTCAAAAGACCAAGTTGGGCAAACAGCTCCACGTCCTTGAATATTTATATTTTGAAATTCAGGGAAAAATTCTTTGAAAGGCTCTAAAATTTCGTAAGCCGTAGGCGGTTCTAAATTAGGGTAATTTGGAGAACCATTATAATCATCATTGTTTGATGATGTGTTGCCTGATGATGTATTTGCTCCCCCATTTGTTGAAATTATTTTTTGGGGTTTATCAAACATATCTTCACTATATTTAAAATCTAAAATATCATCTTTAGTCAGAGTTGTGGTAGGAATTACTTGAGAAACAACAAATGGAGAAAATGCATAATCCATTACTTTTCTTTCTTCTTCTGTAAAATCTTGACTATCTAATTTGATTAATTTATTAAGAAAAATACTTATATCATCAGCAGATTGGATAAATGGTTTTTCACTAGATAAACTTTTAACTAATACACCACGATCACCACCTGGAATAGCTTTATATTTTTTATTAACAGTAACTTCTGTCTTTTCTCTATTAAACTTCAATTCAGAACTTTCACTAAAACTACAATTATCCAATAGACAGTAAGAGATCGTTAATTCATATTTTTTAAAATTATCATTTTCTTCTATTATTGATGAAGCAGAAGCTTGAACATTACTAATATTAAAATAACTTTCATTTCTGAAATCTTCTTCTGCTTTATCTAACGCACAATCAAAAACCACATCAAAATCTTGATCTCTACATTCTTTATATCTGCTACTTTCCCAAAAGAAAACCACCTCATTTTCTTGTCTATAAACAAACAATGGCTGTTTTTCTGTAGGTTGTTCATCTAGGTAAAACTTTTCTCTCAATCCTGTATCAGAATTATTCACCCATACATAAAAACCTTTGTCATCTTTTTCTGCAGAAGTGAATTTCTGAAAGGCTTCATCAATTAAACCATCTACTAAAACATCAGCACCTAAAGCTACGCCAAGTGCCGTTACAGGGTGCCTTTTACCTAATGCTAATGCCGTACGAGCAGATTTTTGAGCAATAGAACGCAACAAATTAGCTTTTTTTAAAGCATTTGCGTCATCTAAAGTCATCGGTAGATTTTTTGTTGCACTATATGAAATATCAAACATTTTCTGCAACTTATCTTTTAATAGAATTTTATTGATGTTATCTGTTGTATAAGTATTTGCATTTGCTACAGATACAAATAAAGCCATTAAAAGAAAAACTAACCATCTATTCCACGAATAACAGCGTAAGCACATAATAAACCCCAAAGAAAAAATATCATTTGCCAAGTCATACTATTTCCCTATGAAAAAGGGAGCTAAGCTCCCTTTCCCATTTATGCACCACGAACAGCTTTAATAATCCATTGACCGCCTTTCCAAGCAACCAAAGCACCAATTACTAAAGCAATAACACTAAGGACAGCAGTAATCGCTGAACTAAAGTCAATTGATGATGTTAATGCAGTATAATCAACGGCTTTTGTTTCAGCTAACGCCATTGTAGAAGCAAATAAACCTGCTGTTACAACTGCAAGTTTTACACTTGTTTTTCTTAAAAATTTAAACATAATGTTTACCCTTCTAAATTACGCTATTTTTATGGTATCTAAAATCAATGATCCGAATTTAGAAATTAACCAAAAGAGCAACGTTATAGAAAATGAAGCAGAAAAAATTTCAGGATAATATTCAATTTTTACTGCTTCGCCATTTGAAACTTCCACTGTTTGCAGTTTTGCGACCTCAAGCTGTGGAATTTTCAAAACTATATCATCACAACCATTTTCACCACCGTAATTCATATAAGGATGGCAAAATTTAGTTGTAATTTCGATTTCACTCCCCATATTTTCTAGCCCATTCTCTAGCCCAAGAAATAAGTGTATCAAATATTTTATTAAACAAAAAAACAAACAAAAGTAAAGAAATTAAGACAGGAATAAATAAAATAGGATATATCAAAATAAAATAAACCCTATCTAATTCAAATGAATAAACAATAGCAAATGAAACAAACGAAGCCAGAAAAAAAATAACAAAGAAATAAAAATGGAAAGATATCACTCGAAATAAAACTAGCCATTTCCCTTTTTAAGTAATTAAATATCATCTTCATTTTTTACTCATTGAAATAAAAATACATAGAAAACTAACAAAGCCAAACTACAACCAATAAAATTAGCAAAAGTCATTTCAATAAAATTAATCATTTTCTTGCCCCTTTTTATTTGAGTTATATTCAATATTTAACAACCCTAAGAAACCTGAAAAACCTATACCAAAACCCAAATCATCATATAAATTAACATCTGATTTTATTGCATAAAGAATTCTTAAAATCTTTTCACTTTCTCTAGCTAATAATAAATTTAATTCAGTTGAGTTATCATAGTAATTATTCCAACGTTCTACATAAGTTTTATATTCAATCTTAATGAATTCATCTATATTACTCATAACATTTCCTTTTTAAATTTGAATAAAAAACAATCTATTTTTATTTAACGTAACTTAACATTATGCGAATAAAACAGAGTGTAACTAATTGATTTATAAGGATATTTTCATTTTAATGTTTGTAACCATTTGATTTTAAAGGAAAATATCCTTATCTAAATTACTTGTCTTCAGCAGGAACCAAAATTACATCGCCAACT
>NZ_JBGTYY010000050.1:0-6485 GCF_041807705.1 Mannheimia kashgarensis | reverse complement strand
AGGCTCAGATACAGTAACTGTATCAGGCACAACAGAGCCGGGTGCAGCTGTAGTTATTAAAGACGAAGCTGGAAAAGTAATCGGCACAGGCAAAGCAGATGATAAGACAGGTGCATACAATGTAACCCTAGACGATCCAAGCAAAGCTAAAGATGGCGAAACTTTAACTGTAGAAGTAACAGATAAAGGCGGTAACAAAGTAACGGGTACAATTACCTCAGCGGATATTACTGACCCAGCAACTCCAACCGATAAAGGCGAAGGTAAAAATATTGCAGCTACAGGAAACAAAGAAGACGGTTCTGTAAACGTATCAGGCACAACACAACCGGGTGCAACAGTCGTGATTAAAGATAAAAACGACAAAGTAATCGGTGAAGGTGTAGCGAATGATGAAGGTAAATATGATATTACCTTAACAGACCCAACTAACGCTAAAGACGGTGAAACCTTAAAAGTTGAAATTACTGACAAAGGCGGTAACAAAGTAACGGGTACAATCACAGCACCTGACATTACGCCACCACCAGCACCTACTGACGTGAAATTAAATGATGCAGGTAACAAAATTACAGGTAAAGGCGAACCGGGTTCAACCATCAACGTGAAAAACGGCGATGATGTAGTGGCAACCACAAAAGTGGGCGAGAATGGCGAGTTCACAGTTGATGTTCCACCAACAGCACCTGAAAACTTAAAAGTGGTATCAGCAGATGACAAAGGTAACGAAACACCAGATGCAGAAGCACCTAAGGTTCGTTTACCTAACTTATCAGATCCTGCAATAGCAATCGTTATTGATGGCAAAAAGGCTTACACCTACTACGACATCAACCACGATGGCACAGTAGATCGTGCAGAAGAAGCTACCTACGACAAACCAGTCAAACTAAATGCGACTAAAGACGGCGTAATTTACGAAGATGGCACTGAAGCTAAACCAACTCAAATCAACCACTACCTAGAAGGCAGCGATACGCTTGGTGGTGAAAAGAATATGGATAAAGCTAAGGCTGAACAAAAACTTGATGTTCAAAACCCAGACCAAATTACCTACATCATCTACGATGAACAAGGAAACGTAAAACAACGCCTATACAACCTAGATGCAAAAGACACTAGCTCATCTGTAGAAGGTAAAGCAGGTATTGATAAGTACGAAACGGTTGAAGACTACATCGTGAAAGAATTACCGGTAACCAACAAACGTGGTGTTACGAAAGAAGAAAACGTAGTATTAGAAAAACAAGTTGCATACAACAACGATGCAACAGGTAAAGAAGATGCTCGTGCGTTCTTCCAATACAACGACAAAGGTCAAAAAACAGCAGCATTCTTTGATGATAATGCTGATGGCACTATCGACCGTGCAGAAAAATACACTTATGACGAGAAAGATGCGAAAAATCCAAATCCGATTAAGATTGAGTACGACAACGATGCAAAAGGTGTAACACCAGCGAAGTATGAAGCGAACCAAAAAGTAGCAGATAGCTTCAAATTGAGCGACAGCAGCATCGACAAAGTAGAATACTACGTTCACGAAGCACGCCCGATTGAGGTAGGCACAGGTGATGATAAAGTAACCATTACCGAGTACGTTGTAAAACAAAAACTCGTTAATACCGATAACCAAAACACCGGAGCTAATGAGAAAACTATCAATGGTGAAAAAGTGCAAGGTATTGATACTATTGAGGAATATGACTACAACGACTACAACCGCCAAACCAAAATCGACTACGATAATAACGCCGACGGCACTGCCGATAAGATCCATTATCAGAAGTTCGACGCTTTAGGCAACCGTACTGAGTTGTTAGTGGATAACGACGCTAACGAAGCCACAGGTAAAGCAGCGTTCGACCACGATGGCAAGCCAATCAAAGGTATCGATAGAATTGAAACCTTCGGTCGTAACACTAAAGGTCAAACCTTACAGATTGATGTGGATAACACAGGCGATGGCGAAGCTAACTCAACCACTTACCTCGTATTAGACCAATACGGTCGTACGGTGGCGAGATACTTAAACAACGACAGTAACGATTCGACAGGTAAAGCAATTACTGTTGAAATTGATGGCAAACAGGTTGAACTCAAAGGTATCGACAGCTTTGAAACCTATGAATACAACGCGAACGGTCAGCAAATTCAAATCAACCGTAACTTAAATGCGAGAGATGCGAGTGATGGCGAAGCGTTTAAAAACGACACAGGCTTTGAAGAAGTGATTTACATCGACCGTGATGAGTACGGACGTGAGAAAGGTCGTTACACTGATTTAGATAACGATAAAAACACCGGCACAGGCAATAAAGACCAAGACAAAGCGATTGAGCTTCGCGATGGTCGCGTTCTGAAAGGTATTGACCGTTATGAAACCTACGAACACAACGAAAACGGAAACCACATTCAAACCAACAGAAACCTTGATGCAAAAGGCGAGTTTGAAGAAGTGGAATACCGTGATGTGGACAAAGCAAGCGGTCAATTAAGCGGAATTTATTACAACCGTGATAACGATATGAAAGACGGTGTTGCTCTCAAAGAGAAAACAGGTGAAACGGTTCGCTTAAACGATGGTCGTGAAGTAGAAGGCATTGACAACTTCACCACTTACGAGCGTGATAACCAAAACCGTGTGATTACCGAACGCTTCAATCTTGATGCGAAAGGGGCGGATGACCGAGTGTATTACTACGATTTAGATGCTAACGGCAACCGAATCGGCCAGTATCAAAACCTGGATAACGACACAACCAAAACGCTAGAAGGTGGAAGCCAAATTACTGGTACAACTCACACCTTAAAAGACGGTCGTGAAGTACAAGGTATCGAACGCTACTACGAGCACAAATTCGATGGAAACAACCGAGTTTACGAGCGTACAAGCAACCTAGACGGTAAAGACCACGCTGAAAGCGTAAGCTACTATGTGCGTGATGCGTTAGGACGTGAAATTGCCCGTTATGACAACACCAATAATGATGTGTTAAGCAACGGCAACCCGAACCCGACAGGTCATACTCATACGATTATGCTCAACGGCAAAGAAGTAACGGTAAACGGTATCGACAGAATTGTGGAAAACACCCACAACGAATACGGTAACGTAGTCCAAACTCGCACCAATAACACGGGAGAAGCGGGGGCTGATAAGTTTACCAACATAACCGATAACGTGTACAACGAACGTCGCCAAAAAGTAGANCAATAAGTACACTTATGACATCTACAACCGTGTGGCAACGAGAAGCTTTGACACAAATACGGAAAAAGAGGGTTTTGAGCGTAAGGAAACGTACCACTATAACAACCTCAATCAGTTGGTTAGAACTGATCGTGATACATTTGATGTAGGTGGGGATATTGATGCTTATGTTACTTATGAGCGTGATGTTTTCGGGCGTGAAAAAGTAATCAAGGTTCATAGTGATGCACAGGGTTCATTTGAGTTACATCAAATAAAAGAATACGATGCATACGGATATGTAAATAAAGTAACTTCTTACAATGCTCAAAATCAAGTATCAAGAATTTATAATTCTGAAGCTAATGAGTATGGTAGAGAAGTAGTTTCTTGGGTTGATACTAATCAAAATGGTAAATTTGATGGTAATGAGGTTATGCTATTAAAAACTCTGAGCTCTGTTGATGGAAGACTGCTTAGCCGTATTGATAGATACGCTAATGGTTCAGCAGATGTAACAGTTCGACTACATTATGATCAAACTGATTTGCACCGTGCAACGCTATTTGATAACAATAACAATGGTTCTATTGATAAAGGCGAACGTTATGCTGTACGCAAGTATTTTGAAGGCAGTCGTAGTCAAATTGATTCTTTTGACTATTATCAAGGTACTCAAGATGACGTAGCCTTTGGTATATTAGAACCTACAGACGGGCTAAAACTCGTGCAGGTGCAAAAACTGCATTACAGTGACTCAGGTCAATCGTTAGGCACAGTTTATGCTAATGGAGAGAGAGTATTTACTGGGTGGTCGTATAATGGTGGAAACGGTGCAGCTATTCGTTCTTCAACAGAAGATTATACTGATGGCAAATTCCAACCGCTGTTAGAACAAATCGGTGGAGCATTGGAACGAATTAATCTTAGCAATGCAACCCAAAGCACAGATATTGCGTTAGATAATAATGTGCTTGCGAAGCTAACGAAGTCAAAATTGACCATTAACGGAGATGCAACTGACACAGTTAGACTGAAAGATAATGCGGAGTTCACACAGATTGAGAATACCAAAGTAGGTAGCAATGAGTACGAACAATACACCACCGAAGTGGACGGTCAGCAATATACCTTATTGATTGACACCGACATCAACGTGGTATTGGCGTAACCTCACCCACAACAAGCGGTCGTTTTTGCCGAGAAATTTGCAAAACACCGCTTGAGATAAAACTAAAACAAAACCTGTTACCAATTGGTAACAGGTTTTTATCTTTTAATCAATCCTTTAAAATTGCCTCTACGATATCTTGTGCCTTACCTAACCAACATCTTAATGTGAAAACAAGGTTTTTATGCTATTATTTAACCAATTACAACCCATTAAGGAGGGTATGATGAATCCAAAGATTCTTGAGGCATTAAAAGAGAGTGATGATAACCCAAATGCTTACAGCATTTCGGTTGATGGCAAAAATTGCCGTCAGGTTATGCAGATGATGGCACTTCAACACACCGCTAGAAAATTGAGCAAGATTGAAAATGATAGAAACGCACAAAGTCCAGAACGTCAAATTTCATCACGACTTCTTTCAACTTAGTGAACAATTTGGTTATACCGCTGAGCTGATTTTAGAATATAGCAAAGAAATTGAAGAATTGGTTCATCTATGGACAACAAATAAGCAAGTTGAAATCTACTCTGAATCTAGTGAAAGAAAATGGGGTAGGCTCAAGGACTCAAGTGGCAAGCATTCAAAAAAGCCAATACCGGGAGCAACGCCATACTATATTAATCTTTTCCATACTCGAGTAGATAAGCTAGAAAACGACCCCTTGTTATTAATTACTTTTGAAGATGATGATTTGTGTGGATAGTTTTTCATCTACATAACATAAACAAAAACCTGCTACCAATCGGTAGCAGGTTTTGTTTTTATCTTAAGCGGTGTTTTGCAAATTTTCAGCAAAAAATGACCGCTTGTAGAGGGCTGAGACTACGCCAATACTACGTTGATGTCGGTGTCAATCAATAAGGTGTATTGCTGACCGTCCACCTCTGTTTGGTATTGCTCGTACTCCTGTCTGCCTCTTGTCACATTATCGAGTTGGGTAAACTCGGTGTTGTCTTTCAGGCGGATAGTGTCGGTTGCATCACCGTTTACGACTAACTCAGATTTTGTGAGTTTCGCAAGCACGTTGTTATCCAGCGTAATGTCGGTTTGGTAGTTGGCATTAGACATATTCAGTGTCTTAATCGCTCCGCCTATTTGCTTAAATAACGCATCATAGTGGCTCTCGGTAAAGTCTTCAGTTGAAGAGCGTCTAGTTCCACCATAACCATTATAAGAAAGGGTATGATAAACACTATTCGCATCAGAATAAAAACTACCCAATATAATATTATTATCGCTGTAATGTATTTTTTGTAGGTGCTGTAACTCATTACCTGAATACACTGTAATCACATCCACTAAAGTACTCTCCCCAACAAAAGAGACTTTAGAAGCTCTTTCACCTTCATCAATTTGACCGTTTTTGTTAGTGTCTGAATGGGTAGAATTATGTCTGCCAAAACCATCATAACCCCAAATGGTGTAAACTTCCGGTCTGCCGTCTGCATAGGATTGAAGCTGGGAGATGATGTTTGCTTGCGGTGTATCATCACGAACACTGATAATAACGGTATCCAAATCGTTATAGATACCATCCCCGTTCCAATCTATTTCATTTTTAATTTCTAATCCTCTTGCATCACGAGTATAGTTATTTACACGGGTTATTTGCCCATCTATACCAAAGATAGTCTGTTTAGAAATATTGCCATAAACATCTCGTTCATTTATGTAATGGCTTTCCAAATCGCCAGAGGCATTTGAATAAGTTTTAATTTCGCCATCACGCCCGAAAACATCACGCTCATAAGTAACATAAGCATCAATATCCCCACCTACATCAAATGTATCACGATCAGTTCTAACCAACTGATTGAGGTTGTTATAGTGGTACGTTTCCTTACGCTCAAAACCCTCTTTTTCCGTATTTGTGTCAAAGCTTCTCGTTGCCACACGGTTGTAGATGTCATAAGTGTACTTATTTACAGGTATAGATTATTTTGTATACATTTTTCTTTGACTTTACCAAGTTATGAGGGTAGCATTTCTGCACTTATCAAAAAAACTAGGATAAATACAATGACAATACTTACAAAAAATCCCGTGAGTACGACCAGCAAAATTGAATTTGTAGAGAGCAGTCGTCCCTCAGAAGAGCAAGTCTTTTTGATGAGAAT
>NZ_JBGTYY010000049.1:0-6781 GCF_041807705.1 Mannheimia kashgarensis | reverse complement strand
CGCCATGTGAGAGTAGGGCATTATCAATCTATGAATTTGCGGAGCGGTAGTTCAGCTGGTTAGAATACCTGCCTGTCACGCAGGGGGTCGCGGGTTCGAGTCCCGTCCGTTCCGCCAACTTATTTGATAACCGATTAGTTTATAGCTAATCGGTTTTTTCGTTTTTATGCTCTGTGAATTCTGCTAGAATTTGCAAAATTATAAACAAAAATACCCGCTTGTATGGCTGTGCTTGACCCGATTATTGAACAATTTCTTGATACGTTATGGCAAGAACACGGTTTGTCTGAAAATACGATAGCCTCTTATCGTTCTGATCTAGAACGTTTTTCTGATTATTTTTCTGAACCAAAGGCTTTCTTATCTATTGATCATATCGACTTACAGGGGTTTTTAGGCGAGCGTTTAGAGCAAGGATATAAGGCAACCAGTTCAGCCCGAATGTTAAGTTGTTTGCGGAAGTTCTTCCGGTTTTTAAACCTTGAGAACTATCGTAAAGATGACCCAACCCTTAAGCTCACTTCGCCGAAACGAGGTGCGCATCTACCTAAATCGCTAAGTGAAGAGCAGGTGATGGATTTGCTTGATGTACCAAATACGCTAGATCCTATCGAATTGCGTGATAAAGCAATGCTAGAGCTGCTTTATGCAACAGGTTTGCGTGTAACGGAGCTGGTTTCGCTTTCAACCGATAATATCAGCTTAAAGCAAGGTGTAGTGAGAATTATCGGGAAAGGGGACAAAGAGCGGTTAGTGCCATTGGGTGAGGAAGCAAATTATTGGATACAAGAATTCTTCCAATATGGTCGCCCGATTTTGTTGAATAATCAGCAATCTGACGTGGTGTTCCCAAGCAGACGAGGGCAGCAGATGACAAGGCAGACCTTTTGGCATCGGATAAAGCATTATGCGGTCCTAGCTGGAATTGATGCCGATAAACTCTCGCCACACGTTCTTCGCCACGCCTTTGCAACCCATTTAGTCAATCACGGTGCGGATTTACGCGTGGTACAAATGCTACTTGGACATAGCGATTTATCCACCACACAAATTTACACCCAAGTGGCGAAAGCTCGTTTGAAATCGTTGCACCAGAAATTCCACCCGAGAGGCTAATTTTTGATACAAGCCACAAATTCATCTTGCCAAAAAACGAGCAATGTGTGGCTTCTTTCCCACACTGGCACATTGTGTTGTTGCCAGATTTTTTTCATCTCTTCCTGATGCGGTTTTCCATAGCATTTCACTTTACCTTGTTGTCCGATTGTAAGTGAAACCTCCTCGTAAGCTAACGCTTCGGGTAATAACAAGCGGTCTATTTTGTCATTTTTTTTGCAAATGATCTCTTGCTGATTACGAGTAATTTTTCCGAGTTGATAAGGAAGATCTAGCTTTGTTTGAGATCCTAATTTTATTTCAAATGCAGGAATTTCAGGGAGCTCATCAGTGATATAGAGAGCTTGTTGATAGCGCCTAATCACCTTTTCCCCGATTTTAACTTGAGGATTCTTATCCGTATTTGCAAAAATTAACTCAAAAATTACCGCTTGTAATTGAGCTTGGCTCGGCATCATCACACCGTATTTTTCCAACCATAATCGGATTAATTGTTGCTGTTTGAGTAATGAAAAATCCTGAAACTGAACAATAGAAAGTTGTTTTTTTTCGCCTATTCTTTGGGTTAATTCATCATTGAGCAGTTCTCTGATAAGTTCTTGTTGCTCTGTACAATGTTGAGCAGAACGAGCAACCATCTGGCTGAATTGTTGCCAACGTTGGTTTAATAAAGGTAAGACTTCATTGCGGAGGAAATTGCGATCGTAGCGGTTATCTGCATTGCTCTCATCTTCAATCCACTCAAGCTGATGTTGGGTGGCGTAAGCCAAGATTTCCGCTTTGCTAAAGGGTAATAGCGGTCGAAAAACGGTAAAATCTTGCAAGAAAGTAACCGCTTGCATTGCGGATAGTCCTTTAATACCGCTCCCACGTTTTAAGGCGAGAAAAAAGGTTTCCGCTTGGTCATCTAAATGATGGGCTGTAGCCAAAACTTCATTGGGCTTTAAATGTTGTTGAATCGCTTGATAGCGAGCGTCTCTCGCTCCGCTTTCCACGCCGTTGTTTGTATCAACGGTTACTTTTTGCAAAATAAACGGAATATTTAACCGCTTGCAATATTGCTCACAGAATGTCGCCCAGCTATCGGCATTCGGGCTGAGTCCGTGATGGATATAAATTGCCCGAATGTTGAAACCTGTACGAGAAAAAAGGTGGAGTAAAGTGACGGAATCTATACCACCGCTTAACCCAACCAAAAAATCTTGTGTGTTGGGTAGCCATTGTTCGCATTGTTGTTGAAAACGTTGAAGGAGAGGCATTTATTTCCCCCTATTTTTCTGACTACGGAGATTATCGCCATCTGTTTTATTTAAAAAGAGTAAGAAGAGAGCTAACAATAGCCCAAAAATACTCACTGTGAAAAACGTAGAGCTAAATGCTTGCTGTAATTGCTCGCCTTGTTCGCCATAATTTTTTCGGTATAAGGCTAAAATGACAGAAGCAACCGCAATGCCAAAACCAATTCCCACTTGTTGTACGGCACTTAAAAAAGTTGAGCCAGCACTAGCTTCTTTATCCTTTAAATCCGCAATGGTTAGCGTATTAATGCTAGTAAAAATAATTGAATTACACATACCATTGATAAATAGAATAAGCACAAGAAGCCAAATAGGGGTTTGTTTATCCATAAAGCCTAGTGTGAAAATAATCACACTCATCGCAATAGCTCCTGAAATAAGCGTGTATTTATAGCCTAGTCGCATTAATATTTTGCCAACAACGGATTTCGCTAAAATAGCTCCCACCGCAATAGGGGCGAGCAACAAGCCTGCTAAATCAGCACGATAACCAAAGCTAACTTGTAACATTAATGGCACTAAAAATGGCACGCCAGAATTGCATAAACGGTTAATCAGATTTGCGATCATTCCAATGGAGAAGGTGCGAGTTTTAAATAGACTTAACGACAAAATAGGATTAATCGCTCGTTTAGCGTAAAAGATGTAAATTGCCATTAGTAATAAGCCAATAGCAATGATGAGTAACGCTCGGAAGCTGTTATTTAAGTCTTCGCCGATTAATTCCAAGCCAAAGGTAAAGCTAACTAAGCCGAAAGCAAATAATAGAAAACCGATAAAGTCGAATTTTTCGGTTTCTTGCGTGAGATTAGGCATATATTTGCCTGAAATGTAAATCCCTAATATGCCCATTGGGATATTAATCAAAAAAATCCAATGCCAACTTGCAAAAGTAGCCAGCCAGCCGCCTACAATAGGCCCAAGTATAGGCCCGATTAAGCCCGCCATTGCCATAGTGTTCCACGTTGCGACTAATTCTGATTTTGGCACTATCCGAATAATCGTAAGGCGTGCAACGGGCATCATCAACGCACCACCAATACCTTGAAATATACGAGTAAGCACTAATATTTCTAAGGTTTGCGACATTGCACAGCAGATCGAACCTAACACAAACAAAACCACAGCCAAGCGAAAGATTTTCAGCATGCCGAATTTATCCGCCAACCAACCACTTAATGGAATGAGTGCAGCAATGGTTAAAGCATAACTAATTACTGCCATTTGCATTTCAAGTGGCGATTCGTGCATATCCGCAGAAATAGCAGGTAAAGCGGTGTTTAAAATGGTGCTGTCTAAGGTTTGCATAAAGAAAGCTGAGGCGGCAATCCACGCTAAGCCTTTATAGGAAACATTTTCGGTTGCTATAGCCATAAGCTACCTTTTATGATGATTTAAAACAAGCGGTCATATTTTGATGAAATTTTGCGAATACAATCAAATCTGCAAAATGCAGAAAAAATATCACCGCTTGTGATGATTATTTACCGATACAAAACGAGCTGAAGATATTGCCGAGAAGATCATCAGAGGTAAATTGCCCTGTGATTTCACTTAACGCATTTTGCACTAATCGCAATTCTTCCGCTAAGAGTTCGCCCGCTAAGAATTGAGTAAGCTGGATATGCCCACGCTCTAAATGCTCGGCAGCAGTTTCAAGTGCTTGTAAATGACGGCGGCGAGCTAAGAATCCACCCTCTGTTGAGCTTTGGTAGCCCATTGATTTTTTCAAATGCTCACGCAGTAAATCTACGCCTACTTTGGTTTGAGCGGAGAGGCGAATCACCGTGAAATCGTCCACTTGAATCAAGCCTTCAGCCTCGCCAGATAAATCTACTTTGTTGCGAATAACGGTAACAGGCATATTGGCTGGCAATTTGGCTAGGAAATCTGCCCATTCACTGCGGAACTGATCGGCTTGCTGCTCGGTGCTGTCAATCATCAATAAAACGTGATCGGCTTGAGCGATTTCGTCCCACGCTCGAGCAATACCAATACGTTCGACTTCATCACTCGCATCACGCAAACCTGCGGTGTCGATAATATGCAGCGGCATTCCATCAATGTGAATATGCTCACGCAGAACATCACGAGTTGTACCTGCAATGTTGGTAACGATTGCCGCTTCTCGCCCCGCTAATGCGTTTAGTAGGCTTGATTTCCCTGCATTTGGGCGGCCAGCAATCACCACTTTCATCCCCTCACGCAAAATAGAGCCTTGCTTTGCCTCACGGCGAACGCCGTCTAATTGGGAGATAATTTCATTTAATTTCGCTTCAATTTTACCATCGGCTAAAAAGTCGATTTCTTCATCGGGGAAATCGATAGCTGCTTCCACATAGGTTCGCAAGTAAATCACATTATCTACTAATTCATTGATTTTGTTAGAAAATTCCCCTTGTAGTGATTTCAAGGCGGAACGAGCGGCTTGCTCGCTGGTGGCGTCGATTAAATCCGCAATCGCTTCAGCTTGGGCAAGATCGAGCTTATCGTTTAAAAATGCTTGTTCGGAAAATTCGCCTGCGCGGGCAATGCGTAGCCCTTTGACTTGCAAAATGCGTTTTAACAATAGGTCTAAAATAATTTGACCGCCGTGTCCTTGCAATTCAAGCACATCTTCGCCGGTAAAGGAATTTGGGGCTTTGAAGAACAGGGCGATGCCTTGATCTAACACCGTACCGTCTTCATCTTTAAAGGGCAAATAATTTGCTACACGGGGCGATAATTTTTTACCTAGCACCGCTTCAGCCACATTTTCTGCTAATGGGCCGGAAACTCGCAAAATCCCAACACCGCCACGACCAATCGGGGTGGCTTGGGCAACAATAGTATCTTTCATTTTTTTGTTCATTGTAGGGGCGAGTCCTGTGCTCGCCCGTAATTTATTAGGGATATTTGGGCAGGCACAGGACCAGCCCCTACATATCGCTCTATAATACCGAAACCCAGCCCAAAGGTAAAACAAAAGCCGATTGCTCGTATCCAGCCGAAAGAGTAGAATGTCGTTCTTTATTTAAACAATTTCACTCGATTTAATGTCTTTAGAAAAACTTTTACTTCTTCGCCGATTTATCTCCACCACCGCATTTTTTTCAATGCAAAGCGTGTTTTTCTTTTACTTAAAAGGAAAAGGATTAGATAACGCACAAATCGCTTTCTCGCTCTCATTATTGCTGTTTTGCAACCAAGCCTTAGCTATTTTGGCAGGCATTTGGGGAGATCGCTACGGTTTAGCCAAAATGATGTTACTCGGCTGTTTCTTAGATGTGGTCGCCTATATGCTATTTTTAGCGGCAGATAACTATATTATTTTGCTGATGGCGACAACTTGTTTCGGCTTAGGTAGTTGCTTGTTCGGCACAAATGCAAGAGCTTGTTTGCTTGCCCTTGCAGGCAATGAATATGCTTCAAAAACTCGCTTACAAGGGAAGTATCTCAAAGTAACCAGTATGTCTTCAATGTTAGCACCGCTTATCATTATTCCGTTCATTAAGTTTGAGATGATTGAAACGCTGATTTGGATCTGCTTTATTTTAGAGGCGGTATTATTTGTGTTTATGGTTAAACCATTTTCTGCGGTGGAAGGCATTAGCGGCGGCGTGAAATTTCGTTTCTCGCAAATCAAAGAAATCATTACCAAAGAGTTTTTATTTGCTCACTTAATGTTATTTGTACCCCTTAGTGTGGCGTCTTCATACTTTATTATTTTCCCCTATCTGTTTGATAAAGTGCTGAATGCTCCGGAACATTCGCCGATTGCGTTGTTTATTAACGGCATTTTAACCGTGAGTTTGCAATCAACTTTTTCCCGTAAAATCAACCTAACCAAACAGCAACTGATTTGGGTTTCGCCATTATTAGCGGTGGCAATTATTGCCCCTTGGTTTATTGCGGTAAAATTCGCCACATTAACCGCAGCCTATATTTACACCGTGATTTTCACGGTGGTGGAAGTTTTTGCCCTAACCGCAATGGCAAATTTATTAGTGAAGTTTGACAACGGCACACATCGAGGCTTTATTTTCGGCTCATCAAGGCTGATTTTGTCGATTACAACAGTGATTACAATGAATTTAGTGCCTGTGATTTTTTTTGTTTAAGCAACAAGCGGTGGTTTATTACTCGCTACGCTCGCTCTTTCGGAGTCGTTGGCAAAGCCAACGTTCAAACGCAAGTGTTTGTTCCCATTTTGCAAAGAAAAAGCCGTTAGTGAAAGGTTTCATTAACGGCTTATATTATTTATTGGGGCTGTCCTAGATAACTAACCTAAACCCCCTTTAACCAATTGTTTTAAAAGGAATATTTGAGATTTTAAGTCACTGTGATTAAAACGCCATTCGCATTCTTTCAAATATAGCTCAAAATGG
>NZ_JBGTYY010000048.1:0-9476 GCF_041807705.1 Mannheimia kashgarensis | reverse complement strand
GATAGAATGTATCTCGGCTCATTCCCATTACTTTGCAGGCTTGAGAAATATTACCCAGTTCTTCTGCTAAATTTAATAAACCGGTCTTGTGTTTAATGAGAGGGTTGTTAGAATAAAACATGAGAATTTCCTTTTTGTTTAGATTGATTTTTGACACTCATATTCTAAACGGGAAACTCTCACTTTTTAGAGTCAATTGTCAGATCAAGTCTGATCTTCTACAAATAATGATTCCTCCTTTAGCTTAAATCATCCTACATCGCAACAATCACACATTCTGCCACACTACGAGCATTTGATTGTGCTCTTGATGCAGCTGCTCTATCACCAACTGGGCCGACAAAAACACGGTTCCAATCTGCACTGCTTGCAATTCTTGCATTAAATCCTGCCATTGCAAGACGTGCTTGCATATTTTCTGCTTGAGCTTTATTTTTGAATGCCCCACATTGTAAGCCGAATTTACCTGCCTGATTGGCTGCTTTATCTGCCGGTGTTGCAGCACTTGCTACAACTTTAGCAGGCTGCTCTTTTTTAGCTTTTTCTTCTGCTAACTTAGCTTGCTCCGCTTTTTTAGCTTCTTGCTGTTTTTTCAGCTCTGCCTGTTTATGCTTTTCTTCTGCTCTCTTTTGAGCTAAAGCCTGCTCTTCTGCCTTTTTAGCCGCTAACTCTTCATCAGTTAATTGCGGTTCTTGAACTTTCGTAGTATCCGTTTCAGCTGTCGTTGATGTTGGATTTTGCTGAGCTTGCTCAGCTAAACGAGCTTCTTCTTGTTTACGTCTTTCTTCAATTTGTTTCTTTTGTTCCGCCGTTAATTGAGCTAAACGCTCTTGAGATGTTTGGCTGTTATCGGTAATTACGGTACGAGTTTCCAAATCACGGATATAGCTCCAGCTTTCTTCCGGTCTGCTTGGTAATTGACTTTTTGGCTGCTGTTGAGCTGGCTGTACCGTATTAGGTACTGCAGGAGCCGGCGCATTGACTTTTAACAGCCATAAAGCAATACCGCAACCTAAAATTAACCCAATAATCAGGATCAAAACCTTCTTTAAATTACTCTCTTTTTGTGTTTTTTTACTTTTTTTCTCGTTTGAACGAGCAACATAATCACGTTGTGGCACAATAAACGCCCTCTAAAATTAAAGATAAAATAATTTGCAAATTTTACTGTAAAAATAACCGCTTGCCTATCGCATAAGATCATTTTTCAATTAAAGTTTTGTAAAATTCGATCTGGATCCTAGTTAATCATTTTTGAGATGTGAAAGATAAACATCAAAGCGATGATTTTTGGTAGTCTGTGAAAAATCCGGCTTTTGTTCCGCTAAAAATGGGGCATAATCAGGGCGTTTCACCACCACACGTTTTTTGGCTAATGCTTTTGCAGGCTCAAAGAAATCATCAGAATCTAAATCAGCCCCCACTAAATGCTGGAACACTCGCATCTCTTTCTTTACTAACGCGCTTTTTTGTTTATGTGGGTACATCGGATCTAAATAAACCACATCAGCACCGTGCAATGTCGGATCAAGCTGCGATATGTTACGAACATCAGCTAAAATCATTCTTTCTTGCATAAATTCGCCAATTTCCAGATCTTGATAAGCCCGATTTAGCCCATCTTCCAACAAAGCCGCCACAATGGGGTTTCGCTCAACCAATAGCACCTTACACCCCACCGCAGCTAATACAAAGGCATCTCGCCCTAAGCCTGCAGTGGCATCAATTACCGTGGGTAAATAGTCGCCTTTAATACCGACTGATTTTGCTACAGCTTCGCCTCTTCCACCACCAAATTTGCGGCGATGTGCCATTGTGCCATCAACAAAATTAACGGCAATCGCCCCTAATTTTGGCTCATCTAATTTGCGTAATTCTAAGCGTTCATCAGTTAATACAAGGGCTAATATGCTCTCCGCATTGTGAACAAGCTGCCATTTGTCGCAAATTTGTTGGAATTTGTCGTTATCTTGCGTTTCGTTAATTAATTGGATCATTTTAATAATTCATCGAAATGAGTAAGCAAACAGACTTTACCAGCCACATCTTCATCTTGCCAAGCTGACTTTAAAATTTCATCGCTAAATAATTTTTCATATTCATTTGAGATGGGACGATAGCTGATATGCCACGGCTCAAAACCCACTCGATTGTGAGTACCATCAAATGGGAAGTAAAAACCAAATTGTTCGGCATTAAGCTGTAACCATTTTGTGAGTTCGGCAAAATAACCGCCTGCTAAATATTCCCAAGGCTCAAGTAAAAGTTGGGTATTTTCGGGAAGTAAATCAGGGTCGAAAATATCAATTTCCGTTCCCCAATGATGGCGGCTCGCTCCCGGCACCGCAGACCAACGTAACATTGCTTTGCATTTTTCGACATCAGATAACACAGCCATATCAATCGCAACACCATTATCATCGTGAACTTTACGCTCGCCATTAAACTTCGCATTCCAAATCAGTTTTTGGCGTTCAAAATCACGGAAGGTGCTGACAGGCTGCAGATTAAAACCTGCTTCTTTTGCTGCCTTCTGCAAGGCTAAAAAGGCTTCAACCACTTCAGGCTGAAGACAATGTTTATCAGAAAGAGAATTCGGCAATGCCACTAAATGCTCTCGAGTTTTACCCGTTAATAGATTTGCAAATTTTTCCACAAAAATGACCGCTTGTATAAAATCAATGGGTTAAGATTATAAACTAAATTGATTCAATATGTTTTTTCTTGTGGAAATAAACGCCTTTCTATGTTAAAAAGTGAGCCGAATTTTTACTTTTAATTTAGTCGTTAAGGAACACAACAATGTCTTTACAAGCAATTATTGAAGCAGCATTTGAACGCCGAGCTGAAATCACCCCAAAAACAGTGGACGCTGAAACTAAAGCAGCAGTTGAGCAAGTTATCGCAGGTTTAGATAACGGTTCTCTTCGTGTAGCTGAGAAAAAAGATGGTGAGTGGGTAGTAAACCAATGGGTGAAAAAAGCGGTTCTGCTTTCATTCCGTATCGCTGACAATGAAATCATTGACGGTGCAGAAACTAAATTCTACGACAAAGTGCCAACCAAATACGGCAACTACACCGAAGAGCAGTTCAAAGCAGACGGTATCCGTGCGGTGCCGGGTGCGGTGGTGCGTAAAGGTTCTCACATCGAGAAAAATGTGGTGTTAATGCCATCATTCGTAAACATCGGTGCATACGTTGGCGAAGGCACAATGGTGGACACTTGGGTAACTGTGGGTTCTTGTGCTCAAATCGGTAAAAATGTTCACTTATCAGGTGGCGTAGGTATTGGTGGCGTGTTAGAGCCGTTACAAGCTAACCCAACTATCATCGGTGATAACTGCTTTATCGGTGCGCGTTCTGAAATCGTTGAAGGCGTAATTGTTGAAGATAACTGCGTGATCTCAATGGGCGTATTTATCGGTCAATCAACCAAAATCTATGACCGTGAAACAGGTGAAATCCACTACGGTCGTGTACCTGCTGGTTCTGTAGTTGTTTCAGGTTCTTTACCGTCAAAAGATGGTTCACATAACCTTTACTGTGCGGTAATCGTGAAAAAAGTAGACGAGAAAACGCTAAGCAAAGTGGGCTTAAACGATTTACTTCGTTCTATTGACGAGTAATTGATTGCTCCCCCATTTTGCAAAAATGGGGGATTTTTTTACCGCTTGTAAGGAGAAAAAATGAAAAAAATCCTACTTCTTAATGGCCCAAACCTGAATATGCTTGGTAAACGTGAGCCTGAAATTTATGGTTCTCAAACCTTAGCGGATATTGAAAATCATCTAAAAACCTTAGCCGCATCGCAAGGGATTGAATTAGACTGCTTCCAAGCAAACGGTGAAGAGCCAATTATCAACCGCATTCATCAAGCCTTTCAAAATACGGATTTTATTATTATCAACCCTGCGGCATTTACCCACACAAGTGTTGCCATTCGTGATGCGTTGCTCTCCGTTTCAATTCCTTTTATTGAAATACACCTTTCTAATGTACATAGCCGTGAACCTTTCCGCCATCACTCCTATCTAAGTGATGTAGCAAAAGGCATTATTTGTGGCTTGGGAATTAAAGGCTATGAATATGCGTTGGATTTTGCAATTTCGCAATTAAAAAAATAAGGCAATTAAATGGCAGTTAAAAATAAACAATTTATCGTTATCTGTAACGGTGTTATTCGCTTATTTGGCAATATTGTAAAGGTGTTGAGCTACCCTTTCCACGCTCTTTTTCCCAAAAAACGCTTTACTATTCCAGAATATAGCCCGGCAAAAATTCGTTCTAACCAACCAACAAAAATCACGAAAACGATTTGGCAGACCAATTATTCAAACAAAGTAACCTTGCCGATGTATGCCAATTATCTGTTTAATCGTTTGATGTCATTAAGCTATGATTATCGTTATGTGAGCACCGAAGAGCGTGAAGCCTACATCAAAGCAAATGCTGATGAACGCACTTTCAATGCTTATAGCAAGCTCACTGATGGAGCAGCACAAGCTGATTTCTGGCGAATTTTTACGTTATTAAGAGAAGGCGGTATTTATATTGATATTGACGGGCATTTGGTTTACCCACTTTCCAAAATTATTAATGAAAACGATAGCGAAGTATTAATCAAACGCCGAGATAAATACACTAACTTTTTCTTAGCAAGCGAAAAAGGCAACTGGATTTTAAAAGACACACTTGAGCTGATCATCAGCAACATTGAAAACCGCCGTATTGAGGGTGGTGTGTTTGTAATGACAGGCCCGGATACGTTAAATAATGCTATTGGTGATAAGGTGGTAAATTTCCGCCGTGACAAAATAACCTGTGCACAAGGTACATTCACGAACGAATATTTTCAATATATCGATAAACCGGGTAGTAAGTGGAATTACAAAAAGAATGAGGATTTACTCAAATAATGACAAGCGGTCGTAATTTGCAAAAAATTTACCATTTTTGACCGCTTGTTATAGATAAATTTCCTACTAACCCAACTGGTACGATGAATCCAAAAATCGCCAATTTTCGCCAAAATTCTCATATTTTATTCGCAAAATTAGCGAAATTCAGGTATTCTACCAACAGAATCTTTAGCTCTGCATTTTTATTTTTATCTATAAATGCAGAGTTCTATTTTTTTAATTAATCACATACGGAATCTTATTATGGATATTCGCAAAATCAAAAAACTTATCGAATTAGTTGAAGAGTCTGGCATTACTGAATTAGAAGTGTCTGAAGAAGAAGGTACAGTACGCATTAGCCGTGCTGCACCAGCCGTTGTTGCCGCTCCTGCGGTTCAATATGCAGCAGCCCCTGTTGCAGCATCTGCTCCTACGGCTGCCGCTCCACAACCTGCCGCACCAGCTGCTTTCCCATCTAATGCAGCAACTGAACAAGTAAGCGGACACGCGGTGCGTTCTCCAATGGTCGGTACGTTCTACCGCAGCCCAAGCCCAGATGCGAAAGCCTTTGTGGAAGTGGGTCAAACCGTGAAAATCGGCGATGCACTCTGTATTGTTGAAGCGATGAAAATGATGAACCGCATTGAATCAGATAAAGCTGGTGTAGTTAAAGAAATCTTAGTTAATGATGGCGAACCAGTAGAGTTCGACCAGAAATTATTCATTATCGAATAATCTAGTTTGCCCTTATGACGAATAGGGGCATCTTTTCAACCAATTCACTTCAAGGGAAGCTCCCAATGTTAGAAAAAGTTGTTATTGCAAACCGTGGCGAAATTGCCCTACGCATTTTACGAGCTTGTAAAGAATTAGGCATTAAAACGGTTGCCGTTCACTCAACCGCAGATCGTGAATTAAAACACGTTTTATTAGCAGATGAGACCATCTGTATTGGTCCTGCACCTTCTGTAAAAAGTTACTTAAATATCCCAATGATTATTGCGGCAGCAGAAGTTACAAATGCAGATGCAATTCACCCCGGTTATGGCTTCTTATCTGAAAATGCCAACTTTGCAGAACAAGTTGAAAAATCAGGTTTTGTGTTTATCGGCCCAACCGCTGACGTAATCCGTTTAATGGGCGATAAAGTATCTGCGATTAATGCGATGAAAAAAGCAGGTGTTCCTTGTGTACCTGGTTCTGATGGTCCTGTGGGTAATGACCCTGTAAAAAACAAAGAAATTGCGAAACGCATTGGCTACCCAGTGATCATCAAAGCCTCTGGCGGCGGTGGCGGTCGTGGTATGCGTGTAGTTCATCACGAAAAAGATTTGGAAGAATCTATCGCAATGACCAAGGCTGAAGCAAAAGCTGCATTCAATAACGATATGGTTTATATGGAAAAATACTTAGAAAACCCACGCCATATTGAAATTCAAGTGCTTGCTGATACACACGGTAATGCGGTTTATTTAGCAGAGCGTGATTGCTCAATGCAACGCCGCCATCAAAAAGTAGTGGAAGAAGCTCCGGCACCGGGCATTACAGAAGAATTGCGTAAATTCATCGGTGAACGTTGTGCAAATGCTTGTCGTGAAATCGGCTATCGTGGTGCAGGTACATTCGAGTTCTTATATGAGAACGGCGAGTTCTATTTCATTGAAATGAACACTCGTTTACAAGTAGAACACCCTGTTACAGAAATGATCACTGGTGTGGACTTAGTAAAAGAGCAACTGCGTGTTGCTGCTGGCTTACCACTTTCTATCAAACAAGAAGATATTAAAGTGAAAGGTCATGCTATTGAGTGCCGTATCAATGCGGAAGATCCACAGACTTTCTTACCATCTCCGGGTAAAATCACACGTTTACATGCGCCGGGTGGTTTAGGTGTTCGTTGGGATTCTCATATTTACTCAGGTTATAGCGTACCGCCACATTATGATTCAATGATTGGCAAACTTATTACTTTTGCAGAAGATCGTGATATTGCTATTCGTCGTATGGAAAATGCGTTATCTGAAACAATTGTTGATGGAATTAAAACGAATATTCCACTGCACACGCAAATTCTTTCTGATACCGAATTCCGTAAAGGTGGCACAAATATCCATTATTTAGAGAAAAAACTCGGTCTTAAATAACTCCTAAAGGCGAACAATGTTCGCCTTTTTCATTATTTCTTACCCAAAATGTGAATGATGTCGCTAAATCATAAAAAATTTCGCGTTTTCTGCGATTTCTCAGGTAGAATATTAAACAAACTAAAGCAACACAATCGCAAGGAGCATTTATGAACATTCCATTCTGCTTACCTGAAAATATTAGCCCTGAAACATTTTTGCGTGAATATTGGCAAAAACGACCGCTATTAATTCGTAACGGCTTGCCACAAATTGTTGGGCTATTTGAGCCGGAAGATATTATGGAACTTGCTCTAGAAGAGGAAGTTACTGCCCGCCTTATTGAGTGTAAAAATGAAAAATGGTCGGTAAAAAGAAGCCCACTTGCAGAAGAAGATTTACAAAACTTACCCGAACAATGGTCTGTAATGGTGCAAAACCTTGAGCAATGGTCGCCCGAACTTGGTGAATTATGGCAAGCCTTCGGCTTTATCCCACAATGGCAACGTGATGATATTATGGTCTCTTGCTCGCCTTTAGGTGGTACAGTAGACAGACACTATGACGAATACGATGTTTTCCTCGTTCAAGGCTACGGACAGCGCCGTTGGCAGCTCGGTAAATGGTGTGATCCAAGCACCTCATTTGTGCCGAATCAACCAATTCGTATCTTAGGTGATATGGGTGAGTTAGTTTTAGATGAAGTAATGAACCCCGGCGATGTACTTTATGTGCCATCTCGTATGTCGCATTACGGTATTTCAGAAAGTGAGCAGGGTTTAACCTTCTCCTTTGGCTTACGTTACCCTAATGCAACTGAACTATTGGAAAACTTCTGCAAAACCATTGAGCAGCAATCCGGTATAATCAATACATCTGAATTCCATATTCCATTCCGTCTAGACCCGAATGAGCAGCCAAATGCGTTATTAGATCCGAAAATGGTGAAAACGTTCAAACATCACTTAATCGATCTTTTACAAAATTCTGACCAATTTGATGATATTTTCACGCACAGCGTTGCAACGGCAGTAAGCTCACGCCGCTATGAATTACTTCAAACAGATAACGAATATTACCCTGATGAAGTGCAAGAAGTGCTTGAAGCTGGTGGTTGGCTGCAACAAGATGCGAATGTGAAAATTCTTTATACTGAAAACCCTCTGAGGGTTTATGTGAATGGCGAGTGGATTGATGAGCTAAATGAAGCAGAAATGGCGTTACTCATTCGCATCGCAAATGGAGATTCTATTTCGTGGAATAAATTAGCTTCTAAAGTACAAGACCAATCCGAGTTAGAACTCATTTTAGATACGGTATGTGATTGGTTAGATAGTGGTTGGATTACTTTGTCAGAAGAGGAATAATGTTTGTAGGGGCGAATTATTATTCGCTCTGAAACATTTTTTATCTAATCAAAGAGCTAAAAATATTTCGCTACTAATTTTTTAAATAGAGGGATGAAGTGAACATTGAGCAATATCAACAATGGGTTCGAGAATTTTACCAACAACAAAGTTGGTATGAACGCAGCCCTTTTATGCGAGTAACCTATCTAGCCGAAGAAATCGGCGAGGTTGCCTGTGCTGTAAGAGCGATTGAAATTGGGCGTGAACGACCTGATGAAACCGAAAACTCCCAACAACAAAAGAGGGATAATCTTATTGAAGAGCTAGGTGATGTGATGGATAACTTATTTGTACTTGCCGATAAATACGGCATATCAATGGCAGAGGTAATCGAACGCCACCAAGCAAAATTTGAGAAACGTTATTTGCAAAAAAATGTGGGAAAATAATCGCTTGTAAAAACTGTAGAAGACCAGACCTGATCTGACAAATCATTATAAAAATGAGAGTTTCCCGTTTAGAATATGAGTGTCTAAAATTCAATCTAAATAAAAAAGGAAACTCTCATGTTTTATTCTAACAATCCTCTCATTAAACACAAGACTGGTTTGCTTAATTTAGCAGAAGAACTTGGAAATATTTCACAAGCCTGTAAAACAATCGGAATGAGTCGAGATACATTCTATCGCTATCAACAAGCAGTGGAACAAGGTGGGGTTGAAGCGCTACTTAATCAAACCCGTCGAGTCCCAAATATTAAAAATCGAGTGGATGAAAAAGTTGAGCAAGCGGTTGTCAAATTTGCTCTTAATTACCCCGCTTATGGACAGGTTCGTGTGAGCAATGAACTTCGTAAGCAAGGTATTTTTGTTTCTACTGGCGGTGTTCGTTCCATTTGGCTACGCCATAATCTTGCTAACTTTAAACAGCGTTTAAATGCTCTCGAAAAAGAAGTGGCTGAAAAAGGGATTATCCTGAGTGAAAGCCAAGTTCAAGCGTTAGAACGTAAAAAAGACGATGATATTGCATGTGGTGAAATTGAGACGGCTCACCCAGGTTATTTAGGCTCACAAGATACCTTTTATGTCGGTAATTTAAAAGG
>NZ_JBGTYY010000047.1:0-10628 GCF_041807705.1 Mannheimia kashgarensis | reverse complement strand
CCTTTTAAATTACCGACATAAAAGGTATCTTGTGAGCCTAAATAACCTGGGTGAGCCGTCTCAATTTCACCACATGCAATATCATCGTCTTTTTTACGTTCTAACGCTTGAACTTGGCTTTCACTGAGGATAATCCCTTTTTCAGCCACTTCTTTTTCGAGAGCATTTAAACGCTGTTTAAAGTTAGCAAGATTATGGCGTAGCCAAATGGAACGAACACCGCCAGCAGAAACAAAAATACCTTACTTACGAAGTTCATTGCTCACACGAACCTGTCCATAAGTGGGGTAATCAAGAGCAAATTTGACAACCGCTTGCTCAACTCTTTCATCCACTCGATTTTTAATATTTGGGACTCGACGGGTTTGATTAAGTAGCGCTTCAACCCCACCTTGTTCCACTGCTTGTTGATAGCGATAGAATGTATCTCGACTCATTCCGATTGCTTTACAGGCTTGTGAAATATTTCCAAGTTCTTCTGCTAAATTAAGCAAACCAGTCTTGTGTTTAATGAGAGGATTGTTAGAATAAAACATGAGAGTTTCCTTTTTTTGTTTAGATTGAATTTTAGACACTCATATTCTAAACGGGAAACTCTCATTTTTATAATGATTTGTCAGATCAAGTCTGATCTTCTACACATTATTCCTCCTCTCTTTTTGCTATTACTGATGAAAAAAGCGAGATAAACATAATTTTTTTATCTCGCTTTCATTTTTTATGTTAGTTACAGATTATCGTACGTTAAACTCAATACGACGGTTTCTCTTACGACCTTCTTCAGTGCTATTATCTGCAACTGGATTATCTTGACCGTAACCTACCGCAGTTAATGATTCAGCAGGAACGCCTTGTTTGATTAAGTAATCACGCACTGATTTTGCACGCTGTTCTGATAATTGTTGGTTTGCTGCTGCATCACCTACGTTATCGGTGTAACCCGAAATTTCGCCAGTACGTTTGTTTTCAACAAAGTATTGTGCTAACGCATTTAAACGACGGAAATAACGTGGATTAATTTCAGATGATGCTGTTGCAAACATAATGTCTAAGTCTAATTTTGATAAAGACATATCGGCAAGTACTTCCGCTTCAGGTTCATTTACGTTTACTTTATCTGCATTTACCGTAAATAAGCTGCCTAATAATGCTTTTGCTTTTTCTACTAAGCTCGTTTTTGCATCTTCGCTATTTACTTCACCGACTAGGTTTAATACTTTATCTGCAAACGCACCATTTACACCAGGGAATTCTTTGAATAAATCAGCTAAACCAGAGAAGTTGTTGAAGCTGAATTTATCTGCTGTTGCATCAACCGTTAATTTATCTACTAATGGTAAACCAGCTGCTAAACCTTTGAATGCATCTAAGATACTTGCTTTAATACCATCATTTTGAACTGTACCGGATACAGTTAAGTCTTTATCTGTTTTTTCCCAAGCAAGATTGCCTAAACCATCAGATACTTTTACTGTTTCAGTTGCCGGAACTTGAGCTGCCGGGGTTGTTTGGGCTGCTGGAGCATTCGCAGTTGTTGTAGTACCTTTATCTGAACAGCTTTTAATACCGAATAAGGCAGCTAAGATAATACCTGCACCGATTAACCACTTGCTTAAGCTAGATGATTTAGCTGGTTCAGTTTTTACTGTCGTTGTTGTAGAGGCCGGTTTTGCTGTTGCTGTATGTGCTGTAGCTGCTATTGAAACAGTACCTACTTTAGCAACATTGCTTAATACATCGCTGAATGATTTATTTGCAAAACCTAATGCTGCTAACGCTCCGGTATCTAATTCATTTGAAACAGCTCTTGTTTGCTCAGCTAATAAATTAGTGAAATTGTTTAAGCCAAAGCCACTCGAAATCTTATCTTTAAAGAAAGAAAAAACGATTGGTAATAATAAACCTAACATACCTTTAGATATAGTAGGGTTAGTATTTGTGCTGGTTGCTAAGTGGCTTGCAACAACATCTGTACGATCACCAAACAAGTTAGGTAAAATATTTTTACCTAGCTCAAATAAGTTACTCAAATTATTGTTGTTAGTAGCAATATCGGTTTTACCCATTACGATATCTAATGGATTACTTTGTAGGTTGGTATTTCTAATGAGATTAAATAAGTCGTTTGCACCTTGAGTGTTACTTGCTTTTTGGCTCATACCTCCCAAGATCAAAGATAAACCTTTAGTTAAAAGACTACCGCCTGTTTCATTTGTTACGCCAAACTGTTTCCCTACCTGGTTAAGTATTAATTCTCGAACCGGGCCATTTTGTAATAATTGATTTAAATTGAAATTCATTAGTTTTTAGTTCCTTATTTATAGAGTGAACGAATTTACATAAGTTAATTCATTAAACTTATGGAAGAGATAATTATAACGTTATTTTAAAATTAAAAATGGCAATCTTTTACATATTTACAACATTTACATATAAGCGGAGAATTGTAAAAAAGGTAAATATTTGGAACTAAATTCCAATCGCATATTTCAACGCCTGTTTTTTAATTGGCGTGGCTTTTTCGGCAATAATTAACCCTAAATTACGAGCAATTTTTAGCGGCAGAAGTTCGGTTTTAAATGCTTTATAAAAAACGTCCATTCCTGTTTGCATTAGCAAATTGTCTGGTTTACGTTTTTGTTCATAACGTTTTAGCACTGTTTCACTTGCAAAATTTTCACCTTTTTTGACCGCTTGTTCTACCACCTCAAGTAATACTTTCACATCTTTAAAGCCTAAATTTACACCTTGCCCGGCGAGTGGGTTAATGGTGTGAGCTGCATCACCCACTAATACCACACCGTTTTTTACATAATGTTGAGCGTGCTGGCGAGTTAGCGGAAATACTCCTGTGGCTTGCACTTCAATATTCCCTAATTCGTGTAAACGAGCAGGAAATTCACGTTGAATTTCTTGGGTCAGCTTTTCTTTGGAAAGGGATTTTAAGGCTGCGATACACTGTGGAGAATCATACCAAACCACACAACCATTATTGCCTGAAAGCGGTAAAAAAGCTCGAGGGCCACTCGAATAGAATTGTTGCCAAGTGGCTGTTGGAACGGATTTTTCAGTTGTGATAGTTGCAAGCAAACAGTGTTGGCGATATTGCCAGCTCGTTAAACCAATGCTGGCCCATTGGCGGGCTTGAGAGTTTGCTCCATCTGCGGCAATGATAATAGGAGCGGAAAAAGTTTGGTTATCAACTTGAATTTGCCATTGGTTTTCTTCTCTTTTTGCAAAAATTTTCTCAAATCCGACCGCTTGCACGCAGTTTGGAAATTGCTTTAACTGCTCCCATAACGCAATTTGGATTAAGTTATTTTCGACCATATCGCCAAGCTTTTCCAAACCTAAATCAGCAGCTGAAAATAGCGTGTTGAAGCCCTCAATTTCCCACGTTTCAAGTTGGGTATAAGGGCAAGTTCTCATTGCGGCAATTTGCTCCCAAACGCCTAACTTTTCCAACAACTGAATTGACCCCATACTGATGGCGGAAATGCGTAAATCGTAGGCGGAATTTACCTCAAACGTCGGCAGCGGATTTTTCTCTAGCAGAGCTAACTTAACCCCCTGTTTTGCCAATCCTAACGCTGTGGCTGCCCCTATCATACCGCCGCCGATAACAATCATATCGAATTCAGTGTTCATTTTTCTTTCCTCTTCAATGAGCTAATATACGCCTGAAACGCCTTGAATTGTATTGCATTTCAGATTAGGATAAAACCGATTTATTCATTTATAAAAGGAGTATTTTATGTCTTGTAAAACCCACCCACATCACGACCACGAACACGAACACGGTGAAGGCTGTGGTCATACCGCAATCAAACATAATGACCATATCGATTATTTACACGACGGGCATCTGCACCATAAACACGGCGATCACTACGATGAACACGTTTTAGAGGTGAATGAAACCAATCCTGCGGAGTGTAATGCGGTTCATTGTTGTGGCGACCATGTTCACGGCGAGGGCTGCGGCCACGAAGCTGTGCCACACGGCGACCATATTGACTATATTGTAGATGGTCGTTTACATCATCAGCACGGCGATCATTGCGACGATCACGGGCCGGTTGAAATTGTGAAATAAGGCTATTTTGTGGGAGGTTTTTGCCTCTCACAAACTATTTTTGCGATCTGGCTCGAAAATTTGAATCTTTTTCCTACCCACTTTTCTGCTTTCCTTTTATCCTCTCGTCATTGATTTCTTATTTTCCAACATAATGACATTAGCCATAGTTTACAGCCGAGCTTCCATTGGCGTTGAAGCGCCATTGGTGACGATTGAAGTTCATATCAGCAACGGTCAGCCTAAATTAACTATTGTCGGCTTGCCCGAAGCCACCGTGAAAGAAGCGGGCGATCGTGTACGAAGTGCATTGATTAATGCCAATTTTATCTACCCACCGCAGCGGATTACGATCAACCTTGCCCCAGCCGATTTACCCAAAGAAGGCGGACGTTTTGATTTACCGATTGCCATTGGCATTCTAGCGGCTTCAGGGCAGATTGATTCGGATTTATTAAAGCAGTTTGAGTTTTTAGGCGAGCTGGCACTCACAGGGCATTTACGAGGAGTACACGGCACAATTCCTGCCGTGATTTCAGCCGAAAAATCGAAACGCCAAATGATATTGGCTCAGCAAAATGCGAATGAGGCGGCGTTAGTTTCAAATGCTACCACCTATTTTGCGAAGTCGTTGCTTGATGTGGTGAATATGCTCAATAAGCGAGATAAATTACCTATTTGTCAGCAAGTTTTGCAAAATTCGGTAGAAAATCGACCGCTTGTAAGCCGAGACTTAACCGATATTATTGGGCAACAGCATGCCAAGCGAGCCTTAACCATTGCCGCAGCAGGGCAGCATAATTTGCTTTTTCTCGGCCCGCCCGGCACAGGGAAAACAATGCTTGCTAGCCGTTTGGCGGATTTATTGCCTGAAATGTCGGATATAGAAGCGATTGAAACTGCTTCTGTTACTAGTCTTGTGCAGAATGAATTAAACTTCCAGAATTGGAAACAACGTCCGTTTCGTTCGCCTCATCATAGTGCGTCAATGGTGGCGTTGGTGGGCGGTGGTTCGATCCCAAAACCAGGGGAAATTTCCCTTGCTCATAACGGTGTGCTTTTCTTAGATGAACTGCCAGAGTTTGAGCGAAAGGTGTTAGATGCACTCCGTCAACCGCTTGAGGCAGGCGAAATTATTATTTCCAGAGCCAATGCTAAAGTGCAATTCCCAGCTCGTTTTCAGTTAATTGCAGCGATGAATCCAAGCCCGACGGGGCATTATCAAGGTACGCACAATCGCACCTCTCCCCAACAAGTAATGCGGTATTTAAACCGTTTGTCAGGGCCGTTTTTAGACCGATTTGATCTCTCCATTGAAGTGCCACTTTTACCGCAAGGGGCATTACAAAGCGGCTCGGAAAATCGAGGTGAAACCACCGAGCAAGTTCGCAAGCGGGTGTTTTTGGCCAGAAAAATGCAATTTGAGCGAGCAGGCAAAATTAATGCACAACTTACCACACGAGAAATTGAGCGAGATTGCGGGCTATCAGAACAAGACGCATTGTTTTTAGAAAATGCTTTAACTAAATTAGGCTTATCGGTTCGAGCTTATCACCGAATTTTAAAGGTTTCTCGGACTATTGCGGACTTGGCTGGTGAGGAGAACATTAAGCAAATCCATTTAGCCGAAGCCTTAGGTTATCGAGCAATGGATAGATTGTTGCAGAGGTTGCAGGGGGAGAGTTAGCTGGTTTAAATACTCTCTTCCTTGTGGGAGCCGATTGTAGGGGCGTGCTGAGCAAGCCCTAAATCAACATATTATAGATATTGTAATGGGCGTACGCAGTACGCCCCTACCATCTATAAACGCAAGCAACTCCCTCACAAAATCCTCTGCATTCCCTCTATGTGCATTATGCCCTTCATTTTCAATAATCTGCATTGGAAATTGATGTTGCTCTACCATTTGGCGGAATTTTTTATCCTTTTCCCCGATGAAAAAGACGATGTTTTTATCTGTCTGCTTTAATTGTTCTGCATAATTAGGTTGCTTGGCAAGGCTAGTGGCTTCCAGCATTTGGGCGATTCGCTTGCCTTGATTATGCTTTCTATTATCAATATAGCGAGAGCGTTCAATATCACTTAAATCGGCAAAAACAGCTTGTTGATACCAATCTTCTAGCACTTTTTCAATCGGCTCTTGGCGAAAACGATTTGCCCATTGGCAATCATTTTGCCAGCGAGTTTGGCGTTCAGTTTCTGAGGTAAGTCCAATGTTTGCCCCTTCTAATATTGTACCAAGCAGATTTGGATTATGGCTATTAAGCACATAATCAAGCGCAGCACGCCCACCTAAAGAGTAGCCCACTAAATAGAAAGGCTGTGAGCCAACCGTATTTTCTAAAGTTGTGTGAAGCTGCATTCGTAGCTCGGCAAAATCGGTACAGGTAATGTGTTCGCTTTGTCCGTGAAAAGGGAGGTCGATAGTAAGCGGTCGAATTTTGGGGAAATTTTGCAAATGTTGCAGAACGGCTTGCCAGTCTTGTTGCGAACCAAGCAGCCCGTGTAAGAAAACAACAGGAGTGCCTTGTTCTGCGTGCCATTGATGTGAAAGCATATTTTTAATAAAAGCTGTAGGAACAGACCCTGTGTCTGTCCGAATATGATAATGGGCGGGCACAGGACCCGCCCCTACGGATCACAAAATATTAGGCAATTTCCGCCTGTGAAATTTGTTTCAGCAACGATTTATACATATTGCTGCCGTCGTGTTCATTTACTTTGATTTCCACAATGGTAACACCTTTACGAGCATAGGCGTGTTTGAGTTTGGTTTTTAGATCTGCCCAAGTAAACGGGCGGATATATTCAAGCCCGAACATTGTGGCGACTTGAGCAAATTCAAAGTTGTGGGCAAGGCGGTAATATTGATCTTTCGCTTTGCTATCAACAGGCAACATATCAAACAACGCACCACCGCTGTTATTTACCACGAATAAAATAGTCGGTTGGGTAATTTTGGTTAATAAGGCGATGGAGTTTAAATCGTGCAGAGCGGAAATATCGCCTACTACCCCGACGGTTGGTCTGTCGCTGCCTTTCGCAACGCCTGCCATTGTGGCAATTAAGCCATCAATGCCACTTGCCCCACGATTAGTGTAAACTGGGTAGCCTTCAGGCAATTTGCATAAGGCATCAACTAAACGCACAAATAAACTATTGCCGATGAATAGATTACCATTAATTGCTAAAATATCTTGAATATTATGTGCAAGTGATGCCTCACTTAAACTTCCACCCACTTGCTGCTCAATAAAGGTCGCACAGAATTGTGAAAGTGCTAAGGGTTCAAGCAACCACGGCTTTTGGCGAAGTGGTGGGTGAACACGCAAGAAGTGGTGTGCTTTAGCAACAAAACGAGTTTGATGATGTGCGTTCGGGTTAATGTAATCTTGCGACTCATCAACCAGCCAAAATTCGCCTTGATAGGCTTTTAAGAACTCATTCACTCGTTTGCTGACAATTTGTGTGCCGAATTGAATGATGATATCGGCTTGCAATAAACGTTGTTTCACGGTTTCGTTAGAGAGCCAAATATCCGCATACGGTAGGCTTGCTTCAATGCAAGATTGCACATCGCTTAATAAGCACCAGCCCATTGTTTCCGCCCAGTTCTTTAAGCCTGTGCCTTGCTCTGGCGGTAATTTGCCTACCACAATAACACCACGTTTGGTTCGCCAGTAATCCCAATTTTCGTGCATCGAGACTTCACTTTGAATTGCCTGTTGGTCAATCCATTTGGTTTGGGAATTATTCAACCAACCTTGAATTGGGCGTAACCAAGGGGTATTCAGAATTTCGTTAATGTCAGCTTCATAAAGCGGCTCTTCAAAAGGGGCATTAATGTGCAACACGCCTCCTTGTTGAGCTTGAGTAGTGCAAGCCTGTTCAATGGTTGAAACTAACCAGCTTGCATTATAAGCCTCGTTTGCTTTTGGTAAGTTTATGCTCGCAACAGGATAATTTGCAAAAATGCCTTGTTGAGTAATGGCTTGGTTTGCACCACAACCAATTAATTCTGTTGGGCGATCTGCAGAAAGAATAATCAGGTTTTGATGGCTAAGGCTTGCCTCAATTACCGCAGGGTAAAGATTAGCAACCGCTGTGCCGGAGGTAACAATCACCGCAACAGGGCTATTAGTTGCTTTGGCAATGCCTAACGCATAAAAGCCTAAACCACGCTCATCAAAGTGGGTGTGGCATTCTGCATATTGGGTTTGCTGAAGTTGTACTGCCTCAAGGGTTAATGGGGTGGAACGAGAACCCGGTGCGATACAAAAATGCTTTACGCCATAACGCATTAACGCACTTAAAATCACTTTTGCCCAAGTGCGATTAAAAGAACTTACACTCATATTCTTCTCTACTCATTAATAATTCGATAAATAGCCCAAATTGTAGCAAAAAGTTAAATTATTTTGGTAAGTTTTTAGCAAAATAGGTTATTTTTAATAAAATTACCGCCCAATGCTGATGAGTAGCATTGGGCGGTAATCATAGATTTGTAAAAAATTTACAAAAAATAACCGCTTGTATTAATTAATTCCAATCCAATTCGGTAACGCCATCGAGATAGCAGGAATGTAGGTGATTAACACCAAGAAGCCTAATAGCAGTAATAGCCACGGCATTGCGGCTTTAATTACATCAGACAGTGGCATTTTCGATACCGCAGAGGCAACGAATAAGTTCAAGCCGATTGGTGGGGTGATCAAGCCGATTTCCATATTCACCACCATAATAATCCCTAAGTGGATTGGGTCAATGCCGAGTTGTACCGCAATCGGGAATAAAATTGGGGCAAGGATTAAGATAATCGCAGACGGCTCCATAAATGCCCCCGCAATTAATAGCACGATGTTTACCACTAATAGGAATGTCCACGGCTGTAAATTCCATTCAACCACTGTATTAGTGATGAGCTGTGGAATTTGTTCGGTCGTCAGAACGTGGGCGAATAACATTGCATTGGCAATGATAAACATCAACATTACGCTTAATTTGGCGGATTCCAGCAAGACTTTCGGGCAATCACGCAGTTTGACATCTTTATAGATAAAGACAGCCACAAACCACGAGTAAACCGCTGCTACCGCTGCAGCTTCGGTTGGGGTGAAGATGCCGCTGTAAATACCGCCTAAGATAATCACCATCAGCAATAAGCCCCAAATCGCTTTACGGGCGGCGGTAAACCACTCTTTTACCGTTGCACGAGGCTGTGCCGGTAAGTTTTTAATACGAGCGACAACGTAGATAGCAATCATCAATACCAAGCCAAGCATTAAGCCCGGCACAACCCCTGCCATAAATAATTTACCGACTGAGGTTTCAGTTGAAGCGGCATATACCACCATTACTACCGATGGCGGAATTAAGATACCAAGTGTACCTGCATTACAGATAATCCCCGTACCAAAACCGACCGGATAGCCTGAACGCACCATTCCTGCAATGGCAATCGAACCTACTGCTGCTACCGTTGCGGGGCTTGAGCCTGAAAGAGCAGCGAATAGCATACAAGACATTACCGCCGCAATAGCTAAACCACCACGAATATGACCGACGGTTGCATTGGCGAAATCAATTAAGCGTTTTGCTACACCGCCAGTTGTCATAAACGCACCTGCAAGCAAGAAGAATGGGATTGCAAGGAGTGTATAGTGTTCTGAGGTTTCAAATAGTTTGATGGCTAAAGAGCTGACAGAATCTTGGCTGAAAAACATAATAGTAACAGCACCAGCTAAACCGAGTGAAATCGCAATCGGTACGCCAAGAAACATTAAGATAAATAACAAGCTAAATAGCACTAAAATTATCATTATTCTTCTCCTTGTGCGAGTTTCATTGCGTCTTCACTTTCATCGGCTAAGCCTAAGCCCACTTGTTTGCCCTGTAAAATACGCACTAAAATTTCAATAAAACGGATACCGATTAAAGCAAAACCGACAGGCATAATTAAACCAACGTGCCACTGTTTGAGGTGGAATTGATGTAAATCTTCTGCTCCAATATCTGCCACATACATCGCTGAAATCCACTCATAGCTGGCAGAGGCAATTAAGAAGGCATAGGCTAAGCAGGCGGCAATCGCAATCAATCCTACGACTTTTTGGGCGTTGCGTGAGAGTTTTTTCACCAATACATCGACTCCGATATGCCCTGCGGTACGCACCCCATAAGACGCACCAAAGAAGATAAGCCAGCCAAAGCAGACTTTGGTTAAAGCCACGCTCCAAGTCATTTCTTGAGCCATTTCCATAATCCATTCGCCTAACGGCTCAGCAAAACTCGCGGTAAACGGCACAGCTTCGGCTAAATCAAAGAAGACATTATAAAGGTTGTTAAACATCACATAAGTGAAGGTAACAAGCGTCATTACCATTAGCAAAATGGCGATAAAACACTCCTCAAAACGCTCCCAGAACCATTTTAAAGAAGACATTTTGCACTCCATAAAAATGTGGTATCGATGTTTTCTCGTAGGGGCGGGTCTTGTGCCCGCCCTAATACATCGTAGATATTCGGGCGGGCACAGGACCCGCCCCTTGTATAT
>NZ_JBGTYY010000046.1:0-11107 GCF_041807705.1 Mannheimia kashgarensis | reverse complement strand
GTATGCGTAAGCTTTTAACCGTGATTAATGCCATCGTCCGTGATGGCTCACAGTGGAATGCTCACGCGGTTTAATTAACGAATTTGTATCTCGCCAAAAATGTTGGGGAGATACAGTTGCTACATATTTAAAAAATGAAAAAACATATCCACATTTTAGGTATTTGCGGTACTTTTATGGGTGGGGTGGCGATGATTGCCCGTGAACTTGGCTACAAAGTAACAGGTTCAGATACCAATGTTTACCCACCGATGAGTACCTTTTTAGCCGCTCACGGCATTGAAATTATTCCCCATTATGACATTAGCCAACTCCTGCCAGCCCCTGATTTGGTGGTCATCGGCAATGCGATGAGCCGTGGTAATCCGTGTGTAGAATATGTGTTGGACAACCAACTCAATTACACCTCCGGCCCACAATGGCTGCACGATCATTTGCTCAAAGACAAATGGGTACTGGCGGTTTCCGGCACGCACGGTAAAACTACTACAACAGGAATGTTAGCGTGGATTTTAGACCAAAACGGCATTGATACCGGCTTTTTAATCGGCGGCGTGGCAGGCAATTTTGGTATTTCTGCCCGAGCAGGCAGTAGCAAATTCTTTGTGATTGAAGCGGACGAATACGATTCCGCCTTCTTCGACAAACGCTCCAAGTTTGTGCATTACACACCGAAAACGCTGATTATCAATAATATGGAATTTGACCACGCCGATATTTTTGATGACTTAAAAGCCATTCAACACCAATTCCATCATCTTGTTCGTACAATGCCACAAAGCGGTTGTATTTTATCAGCTATGGCTGATCAAAACGTGCAAGATACGCTCAAAATGGGCAGTTACAGCCAATTACAATTTATTGGCGAACACAATGAATGGTTTGCTAAACCCCTAAATGCCGATTGTTCACAGTTTGAGGTGTTTCACTTAGGCGTTAAAAAAGGTGAGGTGCGTTGGTCGATTATTGGTAAGCATAATATGCACAATGCCTTAATGGCGATTGCCGCCGCTCACCACGCTGGGGTTGAAGTGCAAGGGGCTTGCGAGGCATTAGGCAAGTTTGTGAATGCCAACCGCCGTTTGGAGTTGAAAGGCGAGGTAAACGGCATTACCGTTTATGATGATTTCGCCCATCATCCAACCGCAATTGAGGCGACCATTGATGCCCTGCGTGGTAAAGTCGGGAAAAACCAACGCATTTTGGCAGTGTTAGAGCCTCGTTCAAATACAATGAAAATGGGCGTGCATAAAGATGAAATAGCCCCTAGCCTAAGTGATGCCGAAGCGGTGTTTGTTTACCAGCCCGATATTATTGCGTGGAGTGTGAGCGAGATTACTAATGCGTTATCACAACCGGCGTATTGGTCGGCAAATATTGATGATTTAGTCGATCTCGTCGTCAAAGAAGCCAAACCAAACGATCATATTTTAGTGATGAGCAACGGAGCATTTGGCGGCATTTATCAGAAACTACTTACCAAATTAGCGAATAAATAACCCTTACAAGCGATAAAATTTTCACAAAATTTTACCGCTTGTTTGTATTGCCTTTCTATTTTTGTGATCTGCATCGAAAAATTTAAAATCATTTCTGGATATTCATACATATTTTATTGAAAATAGCGACTAATATCCCTACCAATAAACAGAATGAAATATGAACGATTTAATTATTTATAACACGGAAGACGGCAAAAGTAATGTAGCCTTGTTAGTGGTTGAAAATGAGGCTTGGCTAACACAAAACCAGCTCGCAGAACTTTTTGATACCTCTGTTCAAAATATAGCCAAGCATATCAAAAATATCTTAAAAGACAATGAGTTAGATGAAAATTCAGTTATCAAGGATTATTTGATAACTGCCCAAGATGGTAAAAACTATCAAGTAAAGCACTACTCGTTAGCAATGATTTTAGCAATCGGTTTTCGTGTGCGTAGCCCAAGAGGAGTGCAATTTAGAAAATGGGCAAACAGAACATTACGTTCCTATCTGGATAAAGGCTTTTTAGTGGATACGGAACGGCTAAAAAATCCTCAAGGGCGGCTAGATTACTTTGATGAATTGCTCGAGCAAATTCGAGAAATTCGAGCCAGTGAACTGCGGTTTTATCAAAAAGTACGAGAGCTATTTAAATTATCTAGTGATTACGATAAAACAGATAAAAATACTCAAATGTTCTTTGCAGAAACGCAAAATAAGCTGATTTACGCAATTACTAAACAAACAGCAGCCGAACTAATTTGCCAAAGGGCTGATGCCACAAAAGCGAATATGGGTTTAACCAGTTGGAAAGGAAAAATTGTTCGCAAGGGTGATATTATTACCGCTAAAAATTACTTGAATAATGATGAGTTGGATTCTTTAAATCGTCTGGTAATGATTTTCCTTGAGAGTGCGGAATTAAGGGTTAAAAATAATCAAGATTTAACATTAGGATTTTGGCGAAGAAATGTAGATATGCTGATTGAGTTTAACGGCTTTCCTGTATTAGAAAATGGCGGAACAATTACGCATAAAAAAATGGAAAGTTTTGCCAGAGAACAATACGAAAAATTTGATATTCAGCGTAAGTATCTAAAACAGCAGGAAGCGGAGCTTGAAGATCTAGAGGAACTAGAGCAGTTAGAAAAAGGGCTAAAACAGTAAAACACAAGCGGTAAAATTTTCACAAAATTTTACCGCTTGTAACCTTATTTTCTATACCGTTCATCCGTCAATGTTTTTAAAAACGCTTCCAATGCTTCAATTTCTTCATCAGTGAGCGGCTTGGCTTTTAATTTATCGTGAGCGATGGTGGCTTCAAATTCTGCTTGTTGCCATGCTTTGCCGGTTTCAGGGTTGATTTTTCGCTCGGGGTTATTGTAGCTGTCTAAAAAGAGTAGTACGGTTTTTAGCTCTTTAAATACGCCGTTGTGCATATAAGGGGCGGTTATGGCAATGTTGCGTAAAGTAGGGGTTTTGAATTTGCCTTTTTGTTTTTCATCGCCTTTTACATTTGGGTTTTCAAACAAGCCTAAATCAACAAAATCTGGCGGGAAGCCGTTCACTTCAATCAATTTTGGGTTGCTTGGCACGCCTAAATTATAGTAGTGATAATTGCTAAAGGTTTCTTCTTTATAATCTTTACTTTGCAATTGATGGCAACTACTACAATTAGTTTGAGATTTATTGAAAAATAAATTTCTGCCTTTTTCTTCCAATGCAGTTAATTGTACCTCGCTTTTTAAAAACAGGTCGTATTTTGAATCAAAGGGAGCGAGCAGCTTGTTTTCTTGTTGGAATGTCGCAATGGCATCTTCCATTGCCGCATAAACGCTTTCATAACTTTCCCATACCTTTTCGCCGTAAAATTGCCCTAAAAATCGTTGATACATCGGCACATTATATAATCTTTGGGCTACTGCTAATTTGTTCGGCATTCCCATCTCATTTGGGTCGATAGGCGGCATACCGGCTTGCTCGGCAAGGTTTTTGGCTCGCCCGTCCCAAAATTGCCCACCAATATATTCTTGACTTTGTTCATCAAAGTGGAAATCAGGCGAGTATTTTGCATAAAGTATAGTAGGAGAGTTACGTTTGCCGAATTTGGTTGGGTCATCGCCTTGTGAAACCACGCCTTTTGCCGGAGTAGTGCGGTTATCAATAAAGGCATAATCCGGGTTATGGCAACTTGAGCAATTTTGCGAGCCGTTATGCGATAGCATATTATCAAAAAACAGAATCTGCCCGATTAAAGGTTTTGTCATTCCGCCTGTGGGCATAACACGATGCTGCCTTTCTAAGGCAAAGCCTAAGTTTGTTATGCATACTCCTAGTGCTAACATAGTTATCGGATGTTGTAACATTCGTTTCCTTAATCTATCACACTGTTAAACATAGACAGTTAGTCTATTTTAGTTAGTAGAAATTTACAATTAATTTACTGAACTGTTGAAGAGAGTATTAAAACAAATTGTAGAAATTTTGATAAAATATTAAAGATTTTGTTAAACTCAAAATAGTGTTTTGTTTAGCATAATTTATAATAAAAGCAATAAAGTAGGCAGTTATTGAGGAATAGAGGTGTGGTTATCAAGCAATCTCATTGCATTACAAGCGGTCGCTTTTGTTGAAAAATTTGTAAAATGCTGGTCGTCGTGTAACAGGCGATAACAACACCGCATTGGGCAGCAATGCAGGCACTTTAACCAAGGGTAACAACAATGTTGCGATCGGTTTAAATGCTGGTCAAGCAGTGGAAGCGAACGATACTATCAGTATCGGTAATACTGCTAAAGCAGAAGCGAATTTTGCGATTGCTATCGGTAAAGATTCTATGGCAACTAAAGCAAACGCAACTGCATTAGGTGGTGGTGCACACGCATTAGGTGCAGCCAGCTTAGCGCTAGGTAATGCAGCGAATACACAAGCGTTCCAATCTGTTGCTATCGGTACCGGTGCGACGACTTATGAAAATGCAAACCGCGCAATGGCAATCGGTGCAGCTTCATCTGCTCGACATGCAAACTCTGTTGCTTTAGGTGCGTCAGCAACAGCAGAAGCGGTTGGCACAATCGAAGCCACAGTTAATGGCGTAACTTACGGCAACTTTGCAGGCACAACCCCGTTTGCAACTGTTTCTGTGGGTAACGATAACCTGAAACGTACTATTACTAATGTGGTGGCAGGTCGTATCACAGAGACTTCTACCGATGCGATCAATGGTTCACAGCTCTATATGGTAGCTAAAGGCACATTAGACCAAATGCCTGTGGTTTATACCGATCAAGACGGTAACAAGGTTGTGAAACAGCCAGATGGCACATTCATTAACCCAGAAACAGGTGAAAAAGTTGAACCAAATAATGTGATTGCTTCTATGAACAATGGCGATAACAGCACGACAAATCCAATGACCTTGACTAACATCAAGTCAAACTTGGCACCGGTGACAACAGCAACCACAGAACAGCCAAATGCAAACCACCCAGTATTGCTAGAGGAAAACGCTAACAATGCTGCAACGCTAGGCGATGTACTAAACGCTGGTTGGAACCTACAAGGCAACGGCGAAGCTAAAGATGTTGTGGTACACGCTGACACCGTAAACTTCGTTAACGGCGCAGGCACAACAGCTGTTGTAGACACAGACGGAAAAACTTCAACCGTCAAATACGATGTGAATGTAGATGGTGATACCATCACAACGAAGACAGATCCAAACGATCCGACTAAGACTGTGATTACCGCTAACACCACGCCGCTGACTAACACAGATGGTAAAGTGAATACACCTGTTGCGCCAACAGTATTAGTTACGGCACAAACTGTGGCTAACGCAATTAACAACTCAGGTTGGAAATTGGCAGCAGAAGGTACAGAAGGTACGGAGCTAATCAGCCCAAGTGATACTGCAACCTTCAAAGTAGGTAGCAGCAATTTAACGGTAAAACGTGAAAATAGCGATATCACTTATGATTTAGCGAAAGATATCAATGTGAACAGTGTACAATTCAACGAGAATGGACCGAAAATCACTAACGATAGAGATAACATCAAAGTAGGTGATAAAGACGGTAATCCAACGAAGATCACGAACGTTGCAGATGGCGATATTAGCCCGGTAAGCACAGATGTGATCAACGGTAAGCAGTTAAACAACTATGCGAAAGTGAACGGCCAAAACGTGAATACTACGCCAGATCGTTCTATCAATATAGTAAACGGTAAGGGCACAACAGTTAGCACCAACCAAGAAGGTGAAATTGCAGTGAATATCGGTGAAACTGGTTTAACAGTATCTAACGGTTCACAAACCAATGCTAATGGCTCTATTGCAGCGGACGGTACTTTAGTGGTACAAGATCCGAACGGTTCAGGTGCAAACTTCGTGAATGCAACTAACCTTGCGAAAGCCGTGAACAACGTAAGCTGGAAAGTAGATTCTGAAAAAGATGAAACCACAGCAAACGCAGCAACCAAAAACACTTATACTGCGGATAACAATAAAGTGAAAGCCGGCGATACTGTAAAAGTAAATGCAGGCCGTAATGTGGAAATCAGCGGTTCAGGTAAGAACATTAATGTGGCTGTTTCTGACAATCCAGAGTTTGATACTGTTAAGGTGGGTAAAGGTGACAATGCAACCACGATTTCTTCAAATCAAGAAGGATTACGTGTAGCCAAAGCTGATGGCTCTGCACAACGTATTACTAATGTGAGAGCTGGTGTTGCAGATACTGATGCAGTAAACGTAAGCCAATTAAAAGGTGCGGTAAATCATCTTGATAATAAGATTAACCGTAACAACCGTAACTTGCGTGCGGGCATCGCAGGTGCGAATGCAGCAGCTGGTTTACCACAAGTTTACATTCCAGGTAAATCAATGGTGGCAGCGTCGGCAGGTACCTTCAAAGGGGAAAGCGCACTTGCAGTGGGTTATTCACGTGCAAGTGACAACGGCAAAGTTATCTTGAAATTACAAGGTAATGCCAATACCCGTGGTGATGTAGGTGGTTCTGTTGGTGTAGGTTACCAATGGTAATTATGTTATAATGTGCTCAAATCCCCTTCTTCGGAAGGGGATTTTTATTTGTGATAAAAAATAAGTGCAAGCGGTTAAATTTTTTTGAAATTTTGCTACTATGTAGCCAATTGCAAAAAATTGATTAAATTTGACCGCTTGTAATAAGGAGAGCGTATGAAAAAAGAAGACATTCAAAAAATGCAAGATCGCTATAATCAATGGGTGGAATTATTACCTGAATTGGAAAAAGGATTAGAGCAATGGAAAAAGGCAAACGAGCTTTTAGAGCCGTTAAGCCAATTTTATTATGATCCAAAATGGCGTGAGTTACACGATAGTTTTGATGAAGAGCTGGATACTAAAGGTAATTATAGTGTGTTATCAGAAGATGCATTGTGGAACGCATTATCGGATCAACATCAATTAGCCTTAGAGTGGCTGAAATTATCCACTGCACATATTACAAAAGAGTAAAGGTGAAATTTTCGCCCCAAAGCTATTCTCAGCCGATGTTGATTTATGGGCGTAACGGTAGGGGCGAAATATTTTTCGCCCCAAAAATTGCCGCAAATAATATTAACTTTACGTTTAACTCTAGGACAAATTATCCGCAACCGATATTGATTTATGGGGAGATAGGTTCTTTCCGTGCGAGAAATTTTATGATTTGGCGGCGTAGTATGCCGAACCTCGAATTAGCATTCTAAGCTGCATAATTACTCGCTGCTTGAGCTTTTCTCGCTCTTGGTTACTCATGTCAAGTGCGTGAGAGCCTGCGGTAAATACTAAAGTAACAAGCCCTTCTGCTTGAATATAGGCAAGTTCTCGATTGCTATGGTTATCTTTTCCCATAATATAATCCGCTAATTCAGCCACAAAATGCTGAATTTCTCGTGAAGCAGCAGTTCTGAAGGCTTGCGATGTGCCTGAACTTTCTCGCAGCAGAAGTCGGAAGACGTTAGGTCTGTCAGCGATCAGTTCAAAGAAGGTTTCAACTGAGACAATAACCACGCTACCGCCACTGGCAATACGTTTACGGGCTTGTCGCATTAATTGACGGAGCAATAAGCCAGATTCATCAACCATTGCTAAACCAAGCTCGTCCATATCTTTAAAATGGCGATAAAATGAGGTAGGTGCAACACCCGCTTCTCGAGCAACTTCTCGCAAACTTAAGTTGGAAAAACTTTTTTCCGGGCTTAATTGGTTAAAAGCAGCTTCAACTAATGCTCTACGAGTTTTTTCTTTTTGAACTGCTCGTACACTAACCATATTTGCCATTTTAAACCTCAGTTTTAACAATTTGTGTGATGGCGTGTGCTAAACGCTCATAACGCACACGAAGTGGCGAACCCGGTCGATAAACCATACCTACAGTACGGAATGGTTTTGGATTATCAAATGGAATATAGCAAATACCTTTTGTTGGCTTGGCAGCAAGTTTGGGGATGAGTGCCATACCTACATCTGCTGCTACCATATTGCGTAAGGTTTCTAAATTCGTGGCTTTAAAGTGTGGATTTTCTTTTGCACCGATAGACAGGCAGTAATCTAGCGTGTGAGTGCGTAAACAATGCCCTCCATCAAGGAAAAGCAGCTCTTTATTTTTCAATAAGCCGATATCTAATTTATCTAATTTCGCCCATTCGTGGTTTTCCGGTACAACTAAATACATTTCTTCGTTAAAGATTGGTACTTCAATGAAAGGTTCGCTCTCTTTTACAAATGAAAGAATACCACAATCTAATTGTCCGGCTTCAAGCTGAGCTAGTAATTGATTGGTTTGCAACTCGTAAAGATAGAGGTCTAGGTCAGCAAAATCTTTTTTTAATGCGGGAATAATCATTGGAGAAAGGTAAGGTCCAAGTGTTGGAATTACCCCAATATGAAGCGGGCCGGACATATCTTTACCTTGGTTGCTTGCCATTTCTTTGAGAATTTTAACTTCTCGTAATACTACTTTAGCTTGTTCTACTAACATTAATCCTGCCTGAGTAAACAACACTTTACGGCTGGTTCTTTCCAGCAATATAGTACCGAGTTCATCTTCTAATTTGCGTATTTGTCCGCTTAACGTTGGTTGGCTGACATTGCAAGATTCCGCAGCACGGCGAAAATGTTTGTAGTCTGCTAGGGCAATCAGGTATTCTAAATCTCGAATGTTCAATTTATTTCTCCAATTTGATATGTTCCTATTAATCCGATAAGTAAATTATGCCATATTCGCACGCATAATGTTTAACATTTTATAATATAACGCTATTATTTGATAGGATTTGACGATTTATTTTTGTTTTTAATTTAATTAAAACAAATCAATAGAAAATAAAATACAGTAGGGAAAAACGTCGGGCATAAATGCCCAACCTACAATGTTCATTAATATCGTATATTAATTATACAAAGAAAAACAAGAATACGTAGGTTGGGCATTTATGCCCAACACATTATCTTCAGGAGTTGTGACTTATTTTAATAAGTAGGCTCGTAATGTAGCAAAATCTGCTGGCATTTCATCAGATAACAACGGTAATTTGTTGTGTTTATCTAATGCTTCCGGCAGCGGTAATTCAATTTCTAAAATACGTTCAACCGATTCTTTAAACTTCGCAGGGTGGGCGGTGCATAAGAAAATGCCTGTTTCACCTGCTTGTAGTTGGTCTTTTAGGCTTTGGTAGGCAATCGCACCGTGTGGCTCGCATAAATAATCTTCTGCATATTGAGCTTTTAAAGCAGCTTCGGTTTCTTCATCATTTAATGCTGCTGAGCCTAAATCTGATAAGCTCCAGCCGTTACGTTTAAATAATTCTTCAACTCGTGGCCAGTTGTTCGGGCGGCTTACGTCCATTGCGTTTGAAAGAGTAGCAACTGTTGCGTTTGGCTCCCATTTGCCTGATTGTAAATAGCGTGGAACAGTGTCGTTTGCGTTCGTTGAAGCCACAAAACGTTTGATTGGTAAGCCCATTGATTTTGCAATTAAACCTGCGGTTAAGTTACCGAAGTTACCGCTTGGTACAGAAACCACTACATTATCACGTTTCTCTTTCGGCAGTTGTGCCACCGCTTCAAAGTAGTAGCAAACTTGAGCTAACAAACGGCTGATGTTAATTGAGTTTGCAGAGTTCAAGCCGATTGCTTGGCGAAGTTCAGCATCATCAAAGGCTTGTTTTACTAATGCTTGGCAAGCATCGAAGTCTGATTCAATCGCTACCGTACGAATATTTCCACCTAATGTGCAGAATAATTTTTCTTGTAATGGGCTGATTTTGCCTTTCGGGTAGAGGATCACCACATTGATATTCTCTAAACCATAGAAAGCGTGAGCCACCGCCGCACCTGTATCGCCTGAAGTCGCAGTTAAAATGGTAATTTTACCATCGCCACGCACGTTTGCGAGAGCTTGTGCCATAAAACGACCACCGAAGTCTTTGAAAGCTAACGTTGGACCGTGAAATAATTCTAACGCATAAATATCATCATTTACTTTGGCAAGTGGGGCAGGGAATGTGAACGCATTTTTTACCATTGCATTTAAAGTTTCTTGCGGTAATTCTTCGCCGATTAAGGCAGAAAGAATTTTTTGGCTACGCTTAACTAAAGGTAACGCTAATAATTCATCAATGTTGTCTAATTTGGGTAAGACTTCAGGGAAAAATAACCCCTGATTTTTGCCTAAGCCTTGGCGTACTGCTTGGGCAAAATTGACTTGTTCTTCCGGGTGTTTGATGTTGTATAAGTTCATTGGGGAAAGATCCTTTATTTAAAATAGAAATTTTTATTTGATTTTAGCCATAAGCGATGATTAGTCAATGCAAAACCGAAAAATAAGCGGTATGATTTAGGAAAAATTTTGCAAAGGAGATAAAAATGAAAACCACAACTCGAACAATCACAAAACAAAAACAGATTGCGTTGGTTGCCCACGATAGCTGCAAGCACGATTTAATTCGCTGGACACAAACTCATAAATCGCAACTCGCTTCCCATAAACTTTACGCCACAGGCACAACAGGGCATTTGCTTGCCAGAGAAACAGGGCTTGCAATCACCGCATTAATGAGCGGCCCGATGGGCGGCGATCAGCAATTAGGCGGACTAATTGCAGAAAAGAAAATTGATATGCTGATTTTCTTTTGGGATCCGATGAATGCCGCCCCGCACGATCCTGATGTAAAAGCCCTAATGCGAATTGCAACGGTGTGGAATATTCCTGTTGCCATTAATGAAACTTCTGCAAATTTCTTATTAAATGCGGATTTATTTAATCAAGAAGTTGAAGCCATTGTGCCGGATTACGATGGTTATTTGGCGGAGCGTTTAGGGTAACATTTGATGTTCAACAAGTGGTTATATTTACTCGCAATGCTCGCTCTTTTGGAGCCGCAGGATTGCCAAGTTCTAAATAAATAATGATTGTGTGTAGCAACTGTATCTCCCCAACATTTTTGGCAAGATACAAATTCGTTAATTAAAGCGCGTGAGCATTCCACTGTGAGCCATCACGGACGATGGCATTAATCACGGTTAAAAGCTTACGCATACAGGCGTTTACCGCCACTTTGAACGGTTTGCCACGAGCAATCAGCCGTTCATAAAATG
>NZ_JBGTYY010000045.1:0-12066 GCF_041807705.1 Mannheimia kashgarensis | reverse complement strand
GTTCTAGCGGTCACTTCAGCAACAAAAAATTCAAGAAGCTTTTTCTGCAAAGATTTCTTTAATTTACAATGGGTTATCTTCATTTTTGTAGTATAGCAGTGATGCTAATCTACTACAGCCCCAAATGCAAAAATTTAAAGATGTTTTGTTGATATGTTTATCGCATAAACATATTTCAAGAATATGTTTAAAAAAATCAATTTTTTAAAGATGATATTATTAATGCAAACAAAAACAGCCCCAAAGGAGCTGATATTTCTATATGACTTCTCGGTCAAGTAAACATCGGTATCTAAACGATGAATAACAAAGTTTTCTTAGGTTTCTAAAACTGATTTTTAACTACTTTTGGGAAAGCTTATAAGCCAAATCAGTTAAGGTTAACCTTACCTTTATTAACTCAGACACTTAAATAAGAGATAGAACTAGGCTTAGAACGGTTGTTTATATATATCATTCTCTTCCCATACATCATTATGAATTCTAGACTCCATAAATTGTTTCACTTTTTCATGCACAATTACAGATTTTGGCTCTATTTTTGTTTTAAGAAACATACCATCAAGAGAGCGACATCTACTTAATGCTACATAGGTTTGTCCGTGAGTGAATGCTTTCCCCGTATCAATTATGACCTTATCAAAGGTCAAACCTTGACTTTTATGGATTGTAATAGCCCAAGCAAGTTTTACAGGAAATTGTGTGAACTTACCAATAACCTCAGGTTCAATTCTTCTTGTTTCTCGATTATAAGTATATTTAATGTTTTCCCATGTACTTCTTGTAACTTTTATTACACTATCATCTGAAACTAAACGAATTGTTATGACATCATCTATTATAGATATATCACTATCTTTTCCTGCAATATTTTCTTTTTCTATTTGTTCAATAAAACCTATGCTACCATTATAATACTCAGGTATTTTATTTTTTAGTAGCATCACTTGTGCTCCAACTTTTAAAGAAAGAATTTTTTCTGCTGGTAAGTTTTTTTCACTGAATTCCCCTTCTAATACTCCATCCAAACGATGGAGATCTTTATCAATTCTTTGTAGTTTTATATTATTTACGGAATCCACCTCATATTTATGAGTTGATAATGTAATATATCCTTGATGTGAGTCATTTATCACTTTATTTGTATATCGTTGATTTAATATATTAAAATCATCTGCGATCAAAGTATTATTTCTTACTTTATTTAGTAAATCAATAAACAGAGGATCTGTCTGTCTATATATCCTTTTTAACTCGATTGTTTTATATTGTAAAGCTCCTTCAACTTCTTGATTTAATGATTGTGCTGAGAAGAAGAACTCTGTGTCATAGTACTGACCTACTGCATCCCAGAAGTCAGTTTGGGCAATAGGAGATAATTGATACAGATCTCCAACAAAGATCATTTGAACTCCGCCAAAAGGCTTACCGTTCGCTCTGACTGATTTTAAAATTTGCGAGATAGCATCAATAACATCACATCTCACCATTGATATTTCATCAATAATAATCATCTCAAGCGATTTAATTATGTCTATTTTTTCTTTGTTAAATTTTAATTCTCCTGAACGACAGCGATTATCATTAGGCAAATATGGCCCAAAACCTAATTGAAAAAAGGAGTGAATAGTTTCACCACCAGCATTAACAGCCGCAACCCCAGTAGGAGCTAAAATAATATAGTTTTTATTGATTTTTTCTTTGATGATTTTAAGAAAAGTAGTTTTACCTGCCCCAGCTTTTCCCGTAAGGAATAAACTTTCATTTGTATTTTCAACTAACGACATAGCATCTAAAAATCAGGATTATCCTGATCTAATATTTGTTCTTCTGCTATTCTAGGTGCGTGTATAGGAGGAACAATTTTTCTTTCTGAGTCAGTAACCTAACTATTTTTTAACATCTTTTGTTGTTCTTTAACTTGATTTTCCAAACTATCTATTTTGGTTAAAAGTTTCTCTAATAGTTGTTCTACTGAATTTGTCATAAGATAGCACCATAAATGAATAAATTTATAAAATTTTACTCTTTTATATTTCTTCTTACAAGAATAAAAAAAAATAAAAATATGCGTTTATTGAATAACTTACAGAGAATAGTGTATGGCAAAGTTTGTGCCCACCGATATAGATCGTTTGATCGGACAACGCATCCAACAAAAACGTAGGGAAATGGGGTATTCGGCGGAGAGGCTGTCGGAGTATGTAGATATTTCTCAACCACAGCTTTCTCGTTATGAACGAGGGGCAAATAAGATCAATGTTGCCCATTTGGTAGCGATTGCAACTTTTCTGAAAACGCCGATTAGCTATTTTTTTGAAGATTGTATGAGCTTTGATTGGAATGGCGATGAGTTAGATAGATATTGGCAGGAATTAACTCAATCACAAAAAGCCTTGTTAGTTGAGTTGCTCAAAGAGTTGAAAAAGTAGCGTTACAAGCGGTGTATTCTCTAATATTTTTTGCAAACAACCAACCTGTATCTTTATGAGTAGATCATTTGAATATAAGGTCGCCACGCGGGCGACCGTAAATCATCGAGTGGGGAACATCTACTCTAACTCCACCCCATAAAAGTTGTGTGCTACGAATGAGCTTGGTACATAGCCTTTTACCTCTTTTCTTATAGGGAAGTAAACCGTTGAGTGAGCAATCGGGAGCCACGGAGCTTGCTCGTTAAAGATGGTTTGTGCTTTTTTGTATAATTCTGACCGCTTGTTTTGGTCGCTGATGGTGGCGGCTTCGCTCACGAGGCGGTCGAACTCTTTATCACAGAAACCTGCGTAGTTTGAGCCTTGTTCAACTGCATTACAGCTTAATAAGGCATTGAGGAAGTTATCCGGGTCGCCATTGTCACCTGTCCAGCCGATCATTCCTGTGGTGTGTTCGCCATTGCCCATTCGTTTGAGGTATTCTCCCCATTCGTAGCTGACGATCTTCGCATTCACACCAATGGCTTTCCAATCGGCTTGGATCATCTCAGCCATTCGGCGGGCATTCGGGTTGTAAGGGCGAGAAACCGGCATTGCCCAGATTTCGGTTTCAAAACCATTTTCTAAACCGGCTTCTTTAAGTAGCTGTTTGGCTTTTTCAGGGTTGAAATCATAGCCTGCTACGTCTTCGTTATAGCCCCAAATTGTTGGTGGCATTGGGTTTTTCGCCTTGATTGCCGAGCCTTGATAAACGGAGGTTAAGATCTCATCTTTGTTTACCGCATAATTTAACGCTTGGCGAACTTTCGGATTATCAAACGGCGGCTTGCGAGTGTTTAAAGTGATGTAGCCGATGTTTAAGCCCGCTTTTTTCAGCAGTTGCACATTTGGATTGGCTTTTAAGATAGGCAGATCAGCAGGGTTTGGATACGGCATTGCTTGGCATTCGTTTTTCTCTAATTTCGCCAAACGCACCGAAGCATCAGGGGTAATGCTAAACACAAGGCGGTCGATTTTCGCTTTGCCCTGCCAGTAGTTGTCGAATGCCATAAAACGCACAGTCGCATCTTTTTGGTAGCCATAGAATTGGAACGCCCCTGTGCCGATTGGCTCTAAATCCACTTTTTCAGGCGTACCCGCTTTTTGCATTTGCTCGGCATATTCCGCTGAGAAGATCGCCATAAAATCCATTGCTAAATTTGCCAAAAATGGGGCATTCGGTGCAGTTAGCTCAATTTTCACCGTGTAATCATCAATTTTCGCCACATTTTTAATGATGTTCTGCATATTCATTCCGTAGAAAAATTCATAATTGCCGCCTGAGACTTTGTTATACGGATTATTTTGATCAAGCTGGCGGTTGATGGAGAAAATCACATCATCAGCATTGAAATTACGGTTTGGGGTGAAATTTTTATTGCTGTGGAACTGAACATTTTGACGTAGATAGAAGGTGTAACTTGTGCCATCTTCGCTGATTTCCCAGCGTTCGGCAAGAGAAGGAATAAGGTTAGTCGTGCCTTTTTCAAAATCAATCAAGCGGTTATAAAGAGCTTGCCCGACATCAAGGGTTGCTCCGTCTGTGGCGATTTGTGGATTGAGGGCTGCTGGTGAAGATTCCAAGCAGTAAGTAAAGGTTCTTGGGGCTGCCATTGCTGAGCCGGCAAATGCCAGTGAGAAAAGTGCGAATTGTGTGAGCTTGTTCAGTTTCATTTTGATGTCCTTAGATGTTAAGCAATAAAAAAACCCTTTCGAAAGTTGCCTTCCGAAAGGGTTGTAAATGGGTTGCGATTTTAGAGTGTGCGTTTACCATTTCACGGTTTCGGAAGCTATCTTCCGAACACGCCAAATGCCCGAAAGATTAATCGGTCAAATGGTGATGATGGTGTTTAACGCAGTAGTTCATAATGTTCTCCAAAATTGATTAATTAAGAATTTACGCCTTTTAAAAGTAAATTACAAACGTTTTCGTTTAAATTTTTGCAAAAAATTTTGATTTTTTGACCGCTTGCAAACTTACATTTAATATTCAACTGATTGGGGAATTGGTTGGGTTTTCGCAAGCTCAACCCAACCTACTGTTCTTCCTATTTTTTCTTCGCATATTTGAGCGAGTCAATCGCTACCGCTAAGATGATGATGCTACCTTTGATGATGTATTGCCAGTATGGGTTTACACCAATGTAGGTTAAACCGTAGTTGATAACCGTGAAGATGAGTACCCCTGTTACAACGCCGATGATTGTACCTACACCGCCTGCAAATGATACACCACCTACTACGCACGCTGCGATTGCGTCCATTTCATACATAAAGCCTAAGTTGTTGGTTGCACTACCGATACGTCCTGCTTCTAGCATACCGCCGAATGCGTAGAAGATACCGGAAATCATATAAATACCCATTAAGTTAAGCGGTACGTTTACGCCTGAAACTCGAGCGGCTTCTGGGTTACCACCAATCGCAAATACGTTTTTACCGAAGCGAGTTTTGTTCCATAACGTCCACATAATAAAAGTGGCGATCACGGCATAAATAGTGATATAGGAGAGCCTAAAATCGCCAAAGCGGAAGAAACCTTGTGCAAAACTTGAGAAGTCATCACTAAAGCCTGCGATTGGCGATGAACCTACTGCATCGTAGTAAAGTGAGTTGATACCGTACACAATAATCATCGTACCCATTGTGGCAATAAATGGCGTTACATTGAGATATGCCACCACAAAGCCGTTGAATAAGCCAATAAGTCCACCAATGGCACAAACAATTAAAACCACAACTGGAATTGGAATTTCTGATAGGTTCGGGAACACTTTATTCATATTTTCCATTGATTGTAGCAAAGTCGCAGAAATTACCGCCGCTAAGCCCACTTGGCGACCGGCAGATAAGTCTGTACCCTGTGTTACAATCAAGCCTGCAACCCCTAATGCAATAATAAGACGCACAGAAGATTGCGATAAAATGTTACTGAAGTTACGCAAGCTCAAGAAACTTGGGTCTTGCACAATAATCACAATAAGTAAGATCAATAATACGAAGTAAATCGCATTTTGTTTAAAAAAATCGAGTGTTCTATTTTGTTGTAAAGCAGACATACTTCACTCCTTGTCTATAAATATTTTGCTGCGAGGTGCAAGATTTCCTCTTGCGAGGTGTTGGCAGTTTCAACAATGCCCGCCACTTTACCGTTACTCATCACTAAAATTCGGTCTGTTACCCCGAGTAATTCAGGCATTTCTGACGAGATCATAATAATCCCTTTATCTTTATTCGCTAACTCTAAAATGAGCTGATAAATCTCAAATTTTGCCCCGATGTCGATACCACGAGTCGGCTCATCAAGCATCAGAATTTCAGGTTGAGTTAAGAGCCAACGACCGATAATCACTTTTTGCTGATTACCGCCAGAGAGTGAGCCAATATGCGTTTGATGCGATGGGGTTTTTACATTCATCGAATCAATTACCCATTGGGTATCGCTTTTCATTTTTTTATTGCTCAGCAAACCGAATTTCCCTAGATAAGACTTCATATTTGAAATCAGTGAGTTAAACTCAATGCTTAGGTTTGCGTAAATCCCTGTTGAGCGGCGTTCTTCTGTGACTAATGCAAAACCGTTGTTGATTGCATCAAAAGCGTTGCGGTTATTGATTTCTTTACCGTTTAAGGTAATTTTGCCGCTTGCTTTATCTCGCACGCCGAAAATGGTTTCAACAATATCAGTACGTTTTGCCCCAACTAAGCCTGCAATACCTAAAATTTCCCCTCTGCGTAAGCTAAAACTCACATCTTGAATAGAAGGTTGATTTTTTGCCGTTACATTCTCAACTTCAAGAATCACTTCTTTTGGTAGATTGGTTTTTTGCGGGAAACGTTGGGTTAGCTCACGTCCTACCATCATTGAAACCACTTGATCCATTGAGGTGTCTTTAATTGCAACGGTGTTTACCCATTTACCATCTCGCAAAATAGTAATTTCATCACAAATTTTGAAAATTTCGTCCATTTTGTGCGAAATGTAGATGATGCCACAGCCTCTGTCTTTCAGTTTTTGGATAATTTTAAATAAGTGCTCTACTTCTTTTTCTGAAAGCGACGAGGTTGGCTCGTCCATAATCACAATTTTGGCATCATAAGAGAATGCTTTGGCAATCTCGATCATCTGCATTTGTGAAACAGATAATTTCGCCACTTTATCACGCGGATCAACATCAATATCTAATTCATCAAAAATCGCTTTAGTATCACGATACATTTTGTCGTGATCCACAAATGGCCCCTTTAACGGATAACGCCCTAACCATAAGTTATCCATTACGGTTACTTGTCTTACGAGGTTCAACTCTTGATGAACCATTGAAATCCCGTTTTCTAATGCCTCTTTTGTGGTTTTAAAATCAACCGGCTTACCGAGAAAAAGAATCTCACCCTCATCTTTGGCATAAATCCCAAAGAGACATTTTAGCAAGGTTGATTTCCCTGCCCCATTTTCACCCATTAAGGCGTGAACACTATGGGATTTTACCGTTAAGTTAGCACGGTCTAACGCTTTCACACCCGGAAACGACTTGCTAACGTTCGTCATTGTGAGTAGTACTTCGCCTGTCATATCTCACCCTGTTATATCGAAAAAAGGCACGAGTACCTTACCCGTGCCATAAAGTACATATTATTTTAAAAATTCGGATAAGTTGTCTTTATCAACACCAACGTAAGGAATACGCACTACGCGATTTTCCAATTTCCATTGTGTGCCTTCAACTGCATCTTTACCGTCTGCTAAGTTTGCCGCTAATTGAACAACTGCTTTACCTTGATTCACGCCATCGTTTAATACCGTACCGGCTAATTCGCCTTTTTGGATTAATTGTAATGCTTCAGGTAACGCATCAACACCGAAGATTGGTAATTTTCTACCGTGAGCTTTGGTTGCTTCTAATGCACCTAACGCCATACCATCGTTGTTAGAGATGATTACTTCGATGTCTTTCGCTTTACCGCTTGATAACCACGCATCTACTTTATCTTTCGCTTGAGCTGCGTCCCATAAAGCGGCATCCATAAAGATTTGTTCGCTTTCAATACCTTGTGCTTTTAAGCTCTCAACTACATATTTGGTACGAGCCTCCGCATCCGGGTGTCCCGGTTCACCTTTTAATAACGCAAATTGGATTTTACCGTCTTTGTTTAAGTCTAATTCAGGGTGAGCTTTCCACTGTTTCGCAATTAACTCACCTTGAATAATGCCTGACTCTTTCGGCTCGGTACCTACATAATAGGCTTTCGGATAGCTATCAATCGCAGCTGCACCCGGGTCTTTATTGAAGAACACCACAGGCACATCTTCACTTTTCGCTTTTTGAATGATTGTTTTATAAGCTGATGGATCCACCAAGTTAATTGCTAATGCTTTAACCCCTTTAGAAAGTAATACATCAACTTGGTCGTTTTGAATGGATTGGGTATTTTGCGAGTCATTCATTAATAACTCGACTTTTTGTGTTTTACCCTCTTTTTCGATTTCTTTACGCATTAAAGCCATAAAGTTATCGTCATATTTATAAATTGTTACACCAATACGGTTTTCAGCTTGAGCTGTACTGATCGTTGCACCTAATGCGACTGCCATTGCCACTGCACTTAATACTGCTTTCTTCATAGGAGATCACCTCTTTTATGTGTTTATCGGGAAATGAATTGCTTACCATAAGCAACTTGGTGCACAGCATAACTAATTTTGAAAAAACAATCCGTGATCATTCTCACAGAATTAAGACAAAGTGGAGAAATTTTTAATTTGAAGTATAAAATTTGAATATTCACTCTATTCAAATCTGTTGGAAGAAAAAAGAAAGGATTTGCAAGATTTTACTGAAAAATGACCGCTTGTTATCATCAATAAGGGGCGTATTTATAACGCCCCGATCCTCCATTTAAGGTAAAAATTGCCCTAAATTTTCGTTATCAATACCAATATGCGGAAGATAAATCGTTTTAGAGGAATGGTTTTCCCACTGCGTATCTTTCAGCGCAGGCTTACCTTGTGCCAAATTAGATACCAATTTCACCACCGCTTTCGCTTGTGCTGAGCTATCATTTAGTACCGTGCCGGCTATTTCCCCTTTTTTCATTAATGCTAATGTCTCAGGTAAGGCATCAATACCGAAGATCGGCAATTTTTTCTCGTGTGCATTTAACGCATCTAAAGCACCAATTGCCATTTCATCATTGTTTGAAATCACGACTTCAATCTCAGCTGCACGGTTTGCCACCAACCACTCATTCATTTTATTGCGAGCAATAGTAGTACGCCACATTGCTGTGTCGCTAAAAATTTCCTCAGTTGTAATACCTTGACGATTAAGCTCCTCAACAACCGCTTGAGAACGCAACGCACTCACATCACTCAATTCACCTTTTAGTAATACAAACTGCAATTTTCCGTCTTTATTTAAATCAAAATGAGGATTGGCTCTCCACGCTTTTGCAATCAACTTGCCTTGAATTTTACCCGCCTCTTTTGGGTTACTACTCACAAAATAGGCTTTGTCATAACTCTCTAATGCTTGGTTGTCAGGCGAGCGGTTAAAAAACACCACAGGCACATTAGACAATTTGGCTTTCTCTACAATTGTTTTCGATTCATTCGCGTGAACAATATTGACTGCCAATACATTAACTTGATGCTTAAGCAACGTTTCAATCTGCTTTAACTGTTTTACCTGCGAATTTTGAGCATCGTTCATAAACCATTTGAGGTGGCTGAAATTCGCCATTTCCTTGTTCATTTCTTTACGCATCAACATCATAAAGCTGTCATCATACTTATAAATCGTAACGCCAATTCTAGGTTCAGATTGAGCATAGCTCGCATTCGCCCCAAGCATTAGCGTATAGACAAAAGCATTTAATAGGCTACGTTTCATCGTTTTCATAGAATGTCCCTCTTCCTATGTTGAAATACGTTAGCGAAAGCATAGCGAATTTAGCAAAGCGAAACCGTGATCGGCTTCACAGATTAGAAAGATTTTCATTGGTTCGATGTAATAAATTTCAGGCGTAAATGGTCATAAATCCAATTAAAAATAATGGAATAAACCAGCACAAATAATGTCATACCAATATCCATTACAAATGGCTTCTCACCAGCCAATATTAAGCATATACATTACCAATGGAATGGTAAAAACCAACAGCCCGCCTTCAAATAAGACCGAATGCCCAATCTTCTTGCAATTCGCTCGCCCTTGACTACTTTATCAAACAGCCAGTTATAGACAAAATTCCACACCATTGCGACAACAGAGATCATAATAATCACACTCGCTAACGAGCTTGTGCTATGTTCCGTGAGCAGTGATGTTAAAATCACGGTAAACACAATGGCAAAAAACTCAAATAAAACTGCATGTAGCACACGCTCCCAAGCGTGTCATTTTTCCTCCAAAATTTGCAAAAGGCTATCTAAATCAAATTATCGTGAAATCACGATTGCACCCACGCTTATTTAGTTTTAAAGTAGTGATATTATTTATCAATTATGAGGATTAGCCAATGAAAAACGATAAACCCATTGAATGCGAAGGCTGCAATACCTTTGATGTCGGCTCAATTTTAGATAATAGTGAAACTGTTGCAAACATTACTCGCACTTACGAAACCGAAGCCGAAGCTCAAGCAGCATTAGAAATATTTACTCAAAAAGCACGTGATGTTGAATCCGAGCCGTGCGAAATTGAGAGCGAAATCCGCCCTGTGGACGGCGGCGTTGAACTCAATGCTAATTTTAAGTTTAGCTGCCAAGCTGAAGTAGTTATCTTCCAATTAGGTACAAGAAATTAATAGAAAGGCTGGTTTAACCAGCCTTTCTTCTCTTTAAAAGCACTCCATTTCACTCCAAAGTAACAATAATGTAAAAAAATTGAGATATATGTCATATTTTTAAAAATTTGTTGTTTACTTTTAGTAAAAATCAGGCAAATTATGAACAACTTTGCAACCACTAACTATTTGGAGTGAATTATTATGTTAAAACTATTCAAAAAATTGACTGCGGCATTAGCTGTAACTGCTGCATTCTCGGTATCTGCTTTTGCTAATGACCCAATCGTCATCAAATTCTCACACGTTGTAGCAAACGAGACCCCGAAAGGTCAGGGTGCGTTAATGTTCCAAAAATTAGTGGACGAACGCTTAAACGGCAAAGTGAAAGTGGAAGTTTATCCAAACTCTTCACTTTATGCAGACGGTAAAGAGATGGAAGCATTATTGTTAAATAACGTACAAATGCTTGCTCCATCACTGGCTAAATTTGATAAATACACACCAAAAATTCAAATTTTCGATCTACCGTTCTTGTTTGACGATATCAAAGCGGTTGAACATTTTGAGCAATCTGAAGCAGGTCAGTCATTGTTAAAATCAATGGAAGACAAAGGTATTACAGGTTTATCTTACTGGAACAATGATTTAAAACAACTTTCTGCGAACAAAGAGTTACGTGAGCCGAAAGATGCTCGTGGTTTAAAATTCCGTGTACAGGCTTCAGAAGTGTTAGATGCACAGTTCAAAGCATTAAAAGCTGTACCGCGTAAAATGGCATTCGGTGAGATGTATCAAGGCTTACAAACCGGTGTGGTAAACGGTGCGGAAAACCCGTATTCAAACATTTACTCACAAAAAATTCACGAAGTCCAAAAATTCATTACTGAATCTAATCACGGTTTATTATCTTATATGGTTATCGTGAACACCGATTTCTGGAACAAAATTCCTGAAGATGTGCGTACAGAACTAACCAAAATCTTAGATGAGGTGTCTATGGAAGTGAACAAACAATCTCACGATCTCAACCAAAGCGATAAGCAAAAAATCGTCGATTCAGGTGCTTCGCAAATCATCACTTTAACTGATGAGCAACGCGAAAAATGGCGTGAAGCAATGCGCCCTGTATGGAAGCAGTTTGAAGATGCTATCGGTGCAGATTTAATCAAAGCGGCCGAAGCGGCAAATAAACAGTAGTCTCTTTATCTATTGTTCTTTTGAGCGAATGCGGTGGCTTTTTAGGCTCGCCGCATTCTTATTTTTATTGATAATGTGAAATGATGTGTAGCAACTGTATCTCCCCAACATTTTTGGCAAGATACAAATTCGTTAATTAAACCGCGTGAGCATNTACAGGCGTTTACCGCCACTTTGAACGGTTTGCCACGAGCAATCAGCCGTTCATAAAATGCCTTGAACTTCGGTTCGTGTTGGCGGGCGACATTCGCCGCATTATAAAGTACGTTTCGTACCGCTTGTCGCCCACCCGAACAGCGACTATGCCATTTCTGGCTACCGCTCTCTTTCGGGTGTGGGGCAACACCAACCAGTGAAGCGATTTGCTTGTGGTTGAGCTTACCGAGTTCAGGGAGCATTGACATCAAAGTTGCACTCGTGATTGCACCTATCCCTTTGATGTCATTGAACTTTTTTAAAGTGTCGTCAAATACGGCAGTCGCTTAATTGATTTGTGTTTCCAGCTCATCAATTAAACGGTCAAAATGGGCAATCAACTGTTGGACACTTTCCCGCTGGCTGTCGTGGACTTGGTGAAGGCGGTTTTTCTCCGCCACCCGCATTTCAACCA
>NZ_JBGTYY010000044.1:0-14953 GCF_041807705.1 Mannheimia kashgarensis | reverse complement strand
ACACCGATGGCAACCTTACTTGATGGAAAACGGATTTGGGTGGAAAAGAATTTAAGCTCAAATTAATCTGACAGACACGGTAATTTTAAACGGGGGACTGTCAGATTAGGTTTGATCTTCTACATTTTATTAAATTTTACAACATAGAATCATCATCATAGCTATATTTACTCTATATTAATAGATATGAATCTTTGATAGAATGAGCAATATTTATTTTCTATGGCTAATTTATTTTGTTTGAATATTTCCTTTCGCTTTCTCCTGTATGGCAGGCCTTTTTAGCTGGGTTATTTACTTGGGGTTGTACAATTTTAGGCTCATCGTTTGTCTATTTTTTTAGGTCGGTAAATCGAAAATTATTAGACAGTATGATGGGCTTTGCTGCCGGTGTGATGATTGCAGCCTCATTTTGGTCTTTACTTTCTCCCTCTTTAGATTATGCTGAAGCTGATTATGGGGAGTTTGCTTGGTTACCTGCAGCGATCGGCTTTCTTGCAGGTGGTGCTTTTATCCGACTGATTGATTATGTTGTTCCACATCTACATTTAAGTAAACCTATTGAGCAAGCTGAAGGGAATAAACAGCTCAAAAAAGGCTTATCTAAAACAACGTTATTATTCTTGGCGATTACTATTCACAATATTCCGGAAGGATTAGCTATTGGGGTTACCTTTGGTGCTTTGGCTAGCCAAGTGGCTGGAGTTGATGCCTCTATTATGGGAGCGATTGGTTTGGCAATAGGTATAGGCTTGCAAAATATTCCTGAAGGTTCTTCGCTTGCGCTTCCTATTCGTGCGGAAGGTTATAGCCGTAGAAAAGCATTCTGGTATGGAGCTATGTCAGCAGTTGTTGAGCCTATCGCTGCAGTGATTGGTGCTGCTTTTGTACTTTCGATGACAGCAATTCTACCCTATGCCCTTGCATTTGCTGCTGGTGCGATGATTTTCGTTGTGGTAGAAGAATTAATTCCTGAATCACAAAGTAATGGTAATACCGATATTGCAACGTTAAGTTTAATGCTAGGCTTTGTGGTAATGATGATATTAGATGTGGCTCTAGGGTAATATATGAACTGGTATAAGGCACTTTTTGGCTTTAAAGGTAGATTAAATAGACAAGGCTTTTGGATAGGCTTTTCGATTAACTTCGTTTTTCTATTCATAGTCGCTATTTTTATGGCAGATTTAGCTAATTTAACTTTTGTAAGTTTTTTACCTCTATGGGTTTCAGTATTTAGCCTATCTGCAATTATTGTGAAACGTTTACACGATAGAGATCGTTCTGGCAAAGCCCTTTTAATGGTACTAGTGCCAATTATTTGCTACCTAGCATCAGGTTATACTGAAGGTATAATGAAAGTATTACTTGGTAATGTAATGCCTGCTTTTGTTGCTATGATCCTTTTCTTAGAGTGGGGAATTTTCAAAGGAAACCCAAATCCAAACCAATACGGTGAGCGAGGCTTATCGTTTAAATTAAGAGAATAAAATGAAATTAAATTATCATAAAACCCATTTTTTAACTTCTGCACCAGATATTCGCCATTTGCCTGAAGATACAGGTGTGGAAATAGCTTTTGCAGGGCGCTCAAATGCAGGTAAATCAACGGCACTAAATGCTCTTACTAATCAAAAAAGTTTAGCGAGAACCTCTAAAACACCTGGTCGAACACAGTTGATTAACTTATTTGAAGTTGAACCAAGCTGTAAGTTAGTGGATTTACCAGGCTATGGCTATGCAGCTGTTCCAGAGCAGATGAAGATCCAATGGCAAAAAGCATTAGGCGAATATTTACAAAAACGAGAATGCTTAGGTGGTGTAGTGATTTTAATGGATATTCGCCACCCCTTAAAAGATCTTGACCAACAGATGATTGAATGGGCGGTTTCGGCTGATTTACCCGTTCTCTTGTTATTGACTAAAGCAGATAAATTAAGTCAATCTGCTCGTTCTAAACAAGTAAAAATGGTAAGAGAGGCAATTTTACCTTTTCAAGGAGATATTCAGGTTGAGGCTTACTCGGCATTAAATAAAATTGGTGTAGATAAGCTCTCTGCTAAATTAGATAGTTGGTTCGCCCCTATTTTTGAAACAGAATAAATGAGGAATTGAATATGTACAATCTAGAAGAACTACGCACTGAAACTGATGAAATTATTGAGAATTTATTGAAAGATGGCTCAGATCCTGACGCGCTTTATATTATTGAACACCACGTTGCACACCGTGATTTTGACAAATTAGAGAAATTAGTAGTTGATGCGTACAAACTTGGCTACGAAATCTCTGAAGCGGAAGAAGTGGAAGAAGAAAATGGCAAGGTGATTTTTGTCTGCGATATCGTGAGTGAAATTAACTTAAATGCTGAACTTATTACTGCACAGCAAAAAGAGTTATTGCCTCTCATTGAAAAAGCAGGTGCGGAATATGAAGGTTGGGGAACTTACTTTGAAGATCCAAATGCCGATGACGATGAGTATGGCGATGATGGTGAGTTCTTTGATGAAGATGATGATTTTGATGATGAGCCAACACGTCATTAATAGAAAAATGTAGGGACTAATTGCAATTAGTCCCTACGGTTGTTTTATTCTAGACCTTTTTTGATCCAATAATGATAGGGCGAGGAAGAAACTTTTTTTTGAAGCAGTTGATGATCCATAAATTCACAGAAACTTGGAATATCACGGGTTGTTGCGGGGTCGTCAGCGATAATATGTAAAATTTCGCCATCTTCCATCGTGCGGATTGTTTTACGCGTGAGCATAACAGGCTCTGGGCAGCGTAGCCCTAAGGTATCCAATTCTCTATTTACAATTAACTTATTCATTCTATTTCCTATGAAAACATTGTTCTCTCAACATCTTTCTCGCTTGCAACATGTGGTGCAAGGCTTATTAGAAAAATCTTTTTTAGACGGTTTATGGATTTATTCGGGTAAAGCCAAAAATTGGTTTTTAGATGATCAAACCGCCCCATTTAAAATTAACCCTTATTTTAATTACTTTTTCCCTTATCCCCAAGCTGAAAATTGCTGGTTATTCCTAGACGGCAAAAATAAGCCGAAAATCTACTTTTATGCTCCTGAAGATTATTGGGTTTCTACCCCTAAAGTACCAACAGATTCTTTTTTTGCAGACGAATTTGAATGGGTTTTATTGAAATCTGAACAGGAAATTGCAAAATTTATCCAAAATCCGACCGCTTGTGCCTTTATTGGGGAAGATAGTACGCTTGCAAATTCGCTAGGCTTTAGCCAAATCAATCCACAAAAAATCCTAAATATACTTAATTTTGAACGTTCGACTAAAACTGAATTTGAGATTGAAAGTATTTACCAAGCTCAATTTTCAGCCTTGAAAGGACATCAAGCCGCTAAAGAGGCCTTTTTGGCGGGTAAAAGTGAGTTTGAAATCAATCTTGAATATTTAAAAGCTACGAAGCAGTCTGAACTTAATGTGCCTTATGGCAATATTATGGCGATTAATCAAAATGGAGCGGTGCTGCATTATACCGCATTGGATTTTGATACTAACGCAAAACGCCATAGTTTTTTAATTGATGCTGGCACAACGGTAAATGGTTACGCTTCAGATTTAACTCGAACTTATGCTTTTGATAGTTCATCAGAATTTGCGGAATTAATCGCTAAAATGGATAAATTCAAGCGAGATATTATTGCGGATTTATCTATTGGTATTAATTATCTGCATTACCACACTCGAATGCAGCAGATGATTTCGCAGCTTTTAGCTGAACATCAATTTGTTCATTTATCAGCAGAACAGATTTTTGAAGAAGGGATTAGCCGAACATTCTTCCCACACGGGCTAGGGCATTTGCTTGGTATTCAGGTTCACGATGTAGCAGGTTTCCAACAAAATGCGAGAGGTAGCCATAAAGCAGCACCAAAGGCTTATCCAAGTTTGCGTTGTACGCGTGATTTACAAGAAAATATGGTGTTGACCATTGAGCCGGGCTTCTATTTTATTGATATGTTGCTAAATAGCTGGAAAAATAGCGCTTATTCTTCTGCTTTCAATTGGCAGAAAATTGATGATTTTAAACGCTTCGGCGGCATTCGTACCGAAGATAATATTGTAATGCGTGCAGCAGGTGCGGAAAATCTAACCGCAAAAGCAGAATTAAATGCGAGGAAATAATGCCTATTTTAATGATCCTTTTTGGAATTTTCTTTTATATCTATTGTGAAATATCACTCTTGGTTAGCATTGGTTCAGAAATTGGCGTGCTATCAACCATTCTATTATTAGTCGCTATCTCTTTTGTCGGCTTATGGTTTGTGAAGTTAAGAGGCATTTACACGTTTTATTCAATTAAGCAAGATCTCAGTCAAGGTAAAATGCCTACAGAAGCGGTTGGTAATTCAATAATGTTTGTTTTAGCAGGCATTTTATTAATTATTCCCGGCTTTTTAAGCGATATTTTAGCAATTTTATGTGTGTTACCATTTAGCCGAAAACTGATTCAAGCCTTTGTGATTAATAGCGTAAAAAATAAAGTTTTTATGCGTGTTACCTCACAAAATACCCATTTTCATTCACAATCGCATCAAGATAGCAACACTTTTGATGCGGAATTTGAGCGTAAAGCTGATCCACAAGATGAAACCAAAAGGATCAAATAATGGATAAAAGAACGCTTGCTTTGTTGAAAGTACACGGCACAGCGGTGTTTTTTGGGGCTTCTGGTATTTTCGGAGCATTAATTCAAAGCTCTGCTGAAACCATTGTGCTCGGGCGAGTGATGATCGCATTTGCGATGATCTCTTTGTATTTTTTATGGAAAAAACAACCGCTTGTAAAACTGAACCTCAAACAAATCGGGCAGCAAGCGATATCAGGCGGCTTATTAGCAGCTCATTGGGTTACTTTCTTTATTGCAGTTAAAGTGGGAGGCGTAGCGGTTGCTACACTCGGTTTTGCCAGTTTCCCAGCCTTTGTCGCATTGTTTGAAAGTTTATTCTTCCGTGAGAAATTACGCTTCCGAGAAGTGGTTCTATTGATTGCGATTACCATTGGTTTGATTTTAGTTACGCCTGAATTTACCTTTGGTAACGACGCGACACGAGGCTTACTTTGGGGAGTTTTTTCAGCGTTAGTTTACGGCATTCTTGCGGTTTTTAACCGCAATACAATGAGCAAAATTTCTGGCATACAGGCAAGTTGGTGGCAATATATTTTTGCAACGCTTTTACTGCTGCCGTTCTCGCTAACGGAATTGCCGAGCGTGTCTGCTCAAGATTGGTTTTGGATTTTCTGCGTTGGTTTTTTGTGTACCACACTTGCCTATACGCTGTTTATTTCAAGCCTTGATACCATCAATGCTCGCACTGCCTCGATGATTATCTCCCTCGAACCTGTGTATGCGATTGTCATTGCGTGGCTCTGTTTTGGCGAAGTACCAACGCTTAAGATGATTATCGGCGGGGCAATTATTTTACTGTCTGTTGCGTGGGTGAACTTGAAAAAATGAAGCAGCCAACCTTTAAAAGAGCTACAAACAAGCGGTCAAATTTTGCGAAAAATTTGCAAAAGAATGAGAAAAAACGACCGCTTGCTTTTTCTGAAACGATCGTACTGCTGTTTAATAAACCCTACGATGTGCTAACACAATTTACCGATGAGCAAGGGCGAAAAACGTTAAAAGATTTTATCCCGATTCCCAATGTTTACCCTGTCGGTCGGTTAGATAGAGATAGCGAAGGTTTATTGCTTTTAACCAATAATGGCGAACTACAACATCGTTTAGCTCACCCAAAATTTGAGAAACAGAAAACCTATTGGGTGCAAGTAGAAGGTATTCCTAGCAAAGCCGATTTAGAAAAATTAGAAAAGGGTGTGGAGTTAAAAGATGGTTTAACTCAGCCTGCGAAAGCAAAGGCCATTCCTGAGCCAAAGTATCATTGGCAAACTGCTCCGAAAATTCGTGAGCGAAAAAGCATTCCAACCAGTTGGATTGAATTAGTTATTCACGAGGGAAAAAATCGCCAAGTCAGACGAATGACGGCACATATCGGTTTCCCAACCTTGCGTTTAATTCGTGTGGGATTAGGTAATTTTGAATTAGCCGATTTAGAAAGTGGAGAATACCGAGTATTATCGGAAAGCGAAAAGCGTAAGTTATTTAGGCAATTAGGTTAAAAGATGAATAAAGGATATTGGATTATCGTTAAGGATTTTGATATTGCATTAGTAAATGGCGAAATCCCTTGTGGCTTGGCGGAAGAATTTGGCTTGAATGGACGAGAGAAATTAGTGATAGGTTCTTACCAAAATTTGCCGGTTTATTTAGTGAAAGCCAGAGAAGAAGAGAATCATTGTGAGTTTGCTTATTTAAGAACGCAAATTGGACGAGAGCCAGAGTTAAGCCATTTATTACATCGAGCGGTATCGTTAAACCATTTCTTTGGTACTCATCGATTTTGTGGCAAATGTGGCGAAAAAACCGTATTAGCCGATAATGAAATTGCGGTGCATTGTAATGCTTGTGGCAATCGAGCTTACCCAACTATTAGCCCGTCAATTATTGTGGCAGTGCGTAAAGGCAGACAAATTCTGCTGGCAAATCATTTACGTCATAAAGGCACGATTTACACGATTTTGGCAGGCTTTGTGGAAGCGGGCGAACCTGTTGAAAATGCAGTTCATCGTGAAATATTTGAGGAAACAGGGTTGAAAGTCAAAAATGTCAGCTATTTTGGTAGCCAGCCGTGGGCATTTCCTAATTCATTGATGCTTGGTTTTTTAGCCGACTATGAGAGCGGAGAAATTACTCTACAGGAAGAGGAAATCTGCGATGCTCAATGGTTTGATTGTGATGATATTTTGCCTGAAATTCCGCAAAAAGGCACTATAGCTTTTGAGCTGATTCAAGCAACGTTGAAGTTGTGCAGGGAAGAGTAGGGAGAATAATCATTTGTCCGATCCAATAAAAATGCTGAATAACGTGTATTATTCAGCATTTTTTGATTTCTAGCTTTAATTACCCTTCACAACTTGAACAGCTTAATAAGTTGCGGTTAAATACCTGAGCGGCACTCATTGAGTTTTGGTAATAAATCGATTTTAAGCCGAGTTCTTCAGCTGTTAAGTATAATTGGTTTAGATCACGAGCTGGCGTTGCAGGGTGGATCATCACATTAATACTTTGCCCTTGGTCAATATATTGTTGGCGTTGAGCAGCTTGTTGAATTACACTTAATTGGCTGATTTCCGCAAAGGTTTTAAATACCTCTTTTTCGTGTTCAGAAAGCTGTTCTAAATGTTGAACAGAGCCATCATTGTGTAAAATCGATTCCCAAATTTCTTCGGTATCTAACCCTTTTTCTTGCAGTAATTTCTCTAAGAATGGGTTTTTATACACAGTTTTGATTTTCGCTAAATCTTTTACATAGTAGTTTGATTTAAACGGCTCAACCGAAGGCGAAACACTGCCTAAAATAAAGCTACTTGATTTAGTTGGAGCAATACTCATCAATGTGGTATTGCGGCGACCATAACCTTCTAAAATTTCCGGTTCGCCAAAGCGTTGTGCAAGTTCTTGCGATGCTTTTAAGGTTTTTTCTTGTAGTGTTTTGAAAATTTCATTGTTTTTCTGCATTGCTTGGAAGCTATCAAACGCAATGTTATTCGCTTGTAAATAGCTATGCCAGCCTAACACGCCTAAACCTAATGCACGGTGGCGAACCGCAAAACGATTTGCACGCTCTAAGAACGGCACTGATTTACTTTTCTCAATAAATTCGCTCATTACCACGTCTAAGAAGTAAGTTAATACTTCAGGTGCATCGGTATCTTTCCACTCATCAAAATAGAGTAGGTTCATTGAGGATAAACAGCATACGAAACTCTCATCGTTGCTTGATGGCAACATAATTTCAGTACATAAGTTTGATGCGTGAATCGTCATATTTTTATCTTTATAGACATCAGGGCGACCTGCGTTTGCATTGTCTTTAAAGAATAAATAAGGAATACCTGTTTCGGTTTTACGCTGTAATAATTTTGCCCAAAGCTGACGTTTATATGGGTCACCAGCTTTCATTGACTCTAGCCAATCGTGTCCAACACAAACACCGTAGTACATTAACTGAATCGGGTTACCTTCAGTGTGAATATCTAACCATTCATCGATGTCGCCGTGTTCAATATCAATATAACCAGCGAATTGACCTTTGCGTGATGTACCTTGCGAGATAACATCAATGACTGTATCAAATAATTTACTAAAGTTAAATGAACCATCAGATTTGCCGTTATTTTTAATCGCACTACCACGTGGGCGAATATCGCCAAAGTAGGCCGAAGTACCGCCACCGATTTTACTCATCATACCCACTTCAGCGGTAGTGACCATAATTTCGTGGATAGAATCGCCGATGTAGCTACCGAAACAAGAAATCGGTAAGCCACGATCTAAGCCAAAGTTTGACCAAATCGGCGAAGAAAGCGAGAAGTAGCCTCTTGCCATATAGTGATAGAATTTATCCGCATAGCCTTCAATGCCGAGTTTACGCTCTGCGTGTTCGGCAATAAAACGAATGCGGTCTAATGCGGTTGTGCCTTCCAATAAATAGCCACGTTGTAAAAATAAACGGCTGTCTTCATTAAGCCAGTGGAAGTCTGGGCGGTCAGTATTAAAATAAGTCATCTGCGGTAATCTGTTTCATTTTTTTAGAATAATCGGTGCTACGTTTGTTAAAGAAATCGGTTTCTTTAGTTGAAAGAATTTCAATATCAAACCACTCAGTCTCTTTTAATAATTCAGGGTCGATGTCGTGTGGCGGCTCTAACCCTAAAATGCTTAAAGAATTGTTGTAACGGTTTTTAATGTAATTTTCTACCGTCGCTTTGGTGATAAAGCTTAAATCCCCTTCTTCGAAAATCCAATCTAAAATACCACGCTCAGCTTCAAATGCTTGTGTTGCAAGGGTTTGTAAATCTTCAAAGAATTCTGGGGTAAACAATTCACTATGTTCATCACGCAAAATTTCGTATAACGCAATACCAAATTTGCCGTGAATCTCTTCTTCTTTTGAGGTGGCTTCAACCGCGTTTGAAATCCCTTTAAATAGGTTTTTATGCTTGTTGAATGACATCATAATAATGAATTGACCGAATAAGGAAATATGCTCAACAAATAAAGAGAACAGCACTAGCGATAAAACAAATTCGCCCTTACCTGCATCTTTATCTTTCATAAAACTTTCCATATAACGAATACGATTCATTAATGGCTCAATATCGTGAATTTGGCTGAACATCTCATTTAAGCCGAGCTTTTCCAATAAGAATGAATAAGCATCTTTATGACGAACTTCACTTTCGGCGAAAGTACCGCCCACATCGTCCATTTCCGGTTTTGGGAAATAACGGTATAACTCACCCCAGAAACGTTTTACATTCACTTCTACTTGCGAAATCGCTAGCATTGCGCGGGTTAGAACGTGGCGTTCGTGATCGTTAATGGTGGTGCGATAATCTTGGATATCGCCCGTAAAGTTAAACTCGGTATGTAACCAATAAGAATGGCGGATAGCATCTTTAAATTCAAGAAGCTCAGGATACTCATACGGCTTAATATTTAAGCGTTTTTGGAAAAGATTTCTAGACATATTCTTAGGCTCTATCTTAAAGTTTGGTTTCAATCTGGGAGATGATTGTATGCAAAAAAAGTTTCAAAACAAGACTTGACAACTGAGCTTTTTTATTCGTTTTTGTTAGCCTATTGATTTATAAAGGAAAATAATTTTGTAAATTTTTTTCAATATATTGTGTTTAAATGGTCTTATAACCACTATATATTGTGTTTTTAGCTGTTTTGAAATTACGCAGCTGAATTCAATAAGCCCTGATAAAACTATGTTTGGCTTACTTTTTCGAGTATGATATCCGCCTGTTTTTATGGGTTACAAGCGGTTATCTTTTTGCAAATTTTTACCATTTTTTAACCGCTTTATTTTGATTTTATGGATATGAATACTCAACAATTTTATCGAGGGCGTTTTTCGGTTGCTCCAATGCTAGATTGGACAACTCGCCACTGCCGTTATTTTCATCGCCAATTTAGCAAAAATGCCTTGCTTTATACGGAAATGATTACCGCCCCTGCTATTATTCACGCGAAATATGATTTGCTGGAATACGATCCAAGCGAAAACCCTGTGGCATTGCAATTAGGCGGAAGTGATCCTGCACAACTTGCTCATTGTGCTAAATTAGTGGCAGAGCGAGGCTATGCGGAAGTGAATTTAAATGTCGGTTGCCCGTCAGACCGAGTGCAAAACGGTATGTTTGGGGCTTGTTTGATGGCAAAAGCAGATTTAGTGTCAGATTGTATTAAGGCAATGAAAGATGCGGTAGAGATTCCTGTTACGGTTAAGCACCGTATTGGGATTGATGATCTCGATAGTTATGAATTTCTCTGCGATTTTATCGAAAAAGTACAACCTTACAGCAATGATTTTATTGTTCATGCCCGCAAAGCATGGCTTACCGGCTTAAGCCCGAAAGAGAACCGTGAAATTCCTCCGCTGGATTATGAGCGAGTGTATCAACTTAAACGGGATTTTCCACATCTTAATATTACAATTAATGGCGGTATTAGAACTATTGAGGAGATCAAGCAACATTTACAATTTGTTGATGGTGTTATGGTTGGGCGTGAAGCCTATCAAAATCCGTCAATGTTAGGCGAAATCGATTCGCAAATTTTTAACGAAAATCGACCGCTTGTAACGGCAAAGGAAGCTGTGGAGAAGATGTTCCCATATATTGAAAGAGAGCTTTCAAAAGGGGTTTATTTAAATCATATTGTTCGTCATATGCTTGGAGCATTTCAGAATTGCAAAGGGGCGAGACAATGGCGTCGCCATTTAAGCGAAAATGCTACTAAACAAGAGGCTGGCGTGGAAGTAGTTGAGCAAGCTCTTGCGTTTATCGGCTAAGATTTGAGGATAGATATTTAAGGAGAAAGTTATGGCAGATCCACATATTAAATCGCCTATGGATTTTTGGGATTATTTAACCGTTGTTGTTTACCGTAGCGGTTTTGTATTAGCCACATTAATGCTATTTTTGTTGCCTTATTATACCTCAACGGCTCTTGTTGGCTTATTAGTGGCTGGTTCAATGTTGGCTTCATCGTTACATTTGTATGACAAAACATTCCGCCTGATTTTCCAATTTTCAGCGTGGTTAGGGCTACTTTTCTACATCTTTAATTTTCCATTATTAGCCTTGGGGGCGATGCTACTGGTTATTGGTGGTTTAAGTTATAAAGAATATTTCTGTTTTAGAGTATTTGGCTTGAACTTCCAGCCTATTCTAGTGGCTATTTTATGGGTTGCATTTGCATTAGGGTGGAGTTTATTGGTTCAAATTCTAAGTGTGATTTGTGGCTTGTTACTTTTAGTGTTAAGCATTCAAAAATGGCGAATGCCACTACATTTTGATATTGGCGATAAAACTAAATATCAGCCATAATTTTTATATTTTATCGGGATTTTTATGCACAAATTTAAAATTGCCTTAATGGCAACAACGGTTATTGGCTTATTTGCTTGTACGCCATCACAGCAACAAAAAACAACACAACACAAGCCACAAGTGGGATATTTAAAAGAGAATATCAGCCAAGCGGAGCTAAATAATCCAAAAAATTATAAGCGATATAGCTATTACTGTAAGAATTTTGCCACAGGGGAGAGTTCTTATTTGGCAACCTATTTTCCTCTTTGGGCTGAAAGCCGTAAGCAAGAGAATTTTGGTATCTATTTCCAACTTGATGGCGGAAAACCCTATCCGTTCGACCATATTGCCAATATCAGTTTGAATGCAAGAGGAAGCAAGTTTGAGGTGCGTTACCGCTCATATCAACCGATTGAGGGTGGTTATGTAGAATTAGTTGCTCGTGAACATAGCTCAGTTTATTACAAAAATAATCTGGCTTGGTTAGAGTGCAGAGAGGGCTAATTGAGAATAGAAAAAACGGCTAGAATTTAAATTCTAGCCGTTTTTCATTAAGAAATTAACGTAAGAATGCAGGAATTTTGCTTTCGTACTCGGCAATTTTTGCTTCGTGTTGAAGGGTTAAGCCGATATTATCTAAACCATTGAGTAAGCAATGGCGACGGAATTCATCTAGCTCAAAAGTATAAACTTTATCGCCAACGGTAACCGTCATCGCTTCTAAATCAACGTGAATTTGTTTGCCTTCATTTGCCCACACCCATTGGAAGATTTCTTCCACTTCTTCTTCCGTTAATTTAATTGGAAGCATATGGTTGTTTAAGCTATTGTTGTAGAAAATATCTGCAAAACTTGGGGCAATCATCACTTTAAAGCCATAATCTGCCAACGCCCAAGGAGCGTGTTCACGAGAAGAACCACAACCTAAATTTTTGCGGGCAAGTAAAATGGTTGCTCCTTGATATTGCGGAAAATTCAGCACAAAATCAGGGTTTGGTTGCGTTTCTGCTGCATCTAAATAACGCCATTCGTGGAAAAGGTGTTTACCAAATCCCACACGGGTAATGGCTTGTAAGAACTGTTTTGGAATGATTGCATCAGTATCCACGTTCGCTGCATCAAGAGGAACGACTAAGCCCGAATGTTGTTTAATACCTGCCATTTTTTCCTCCTATTATGCGTTTAATGAAACGTTACGAATATCAACAAATTTACCAAATACGGCTGCTGCTGCAGCCATTACCGGGCTAACTAAGTGGGTGCGACCATTACGCCCTTGACGACCTTCAAAGTTACGGTTTGAGGTTGAAGCACAACGCTCCCATTCGCCTAAAATATCATCATTCATACCTAAGCACATTGAACAGCCCGGGTTACGCCATTCTGCCCCCGCTTCAATGAAGATTTTATCTAAGCCCTCTTTTTCAGCTTGCTCTTTCACTAAGCCTGAACCTGGTACAACAAGAATGCGTTTTACATTATCCGCTTTTTTACGCCCTTTCATTACTGCTGCAGCTGCTCGCAAATCTTCAATACGGGCATTGGTACAAGAGCCGATGAACACTTGATCAACCGGCACATCTTTCATATCGGTATGTGGTTCTAAGCCGATGTAAGCTAACGCTTTTTCTGCTGAAGCACGGGTTACAGGATCTGCCATCTCTTCAGGGTTTGGGATCACATCATCGATACCGATAACTTGGCCCGGGTTGGTTCCCCAAGTGACTTGCGGGGCAATATCTTTAGCTTCTAAAATCACTTCAGCATCATAAACCGCACCTTCGTCAGTTTTTAGTGTTTTCCAATATTCAACCGCATCGTCCCAATCTTTACCTTTTGGTGCATTTGGGCGACCTTTTAAGTAAGCGAAGGTAGTTTCATCAGGGGCAACAATACCTGCTTTTGCACCAAACTCAATTGCCATATTACATACGGTCATTCTACCTTCCATTGAAAGATCACGAATGGCTTCGCCACAAAACTCCACCACATAACCTGTGCCGCCAGCCATTGTCGTTCTACCGATAATCGCAAGTACGATATCTTTTGCTGTAATGCCCAGGTTTACTTTACCGCGAACTTCCACTTTCATACTTTTTGCACGGGCTTGTTTTAAGGTTTGAGTTGCTAAAACGTGTTCTACTTCAGATGTTCCGATACCGAACGCCAGCGCACCAAAAGCACCGTGAGTGGCAGTGTGAGAGTCGCCACACACAATCGTCATTCCCGGTAATGTCAAGCCTTGCTCTGGCCCCATAACGTGAACAATACCTTGTTGCTTTTTAGTAATATCGAAAAGTGGAATGCCGTTTTCGGCACAGTTTTTCTCTAATTCCAATACTTGAACCTTTGCTTGCCCTTCAAGTTGCTGAACATCACGCACTTGGGTAGAAATACTGTGATCCATCGTACCGAAGGTTTTACTGACTTGGCGAACTTGACGACCAGCCACACGCAAACCATCAAAAGCCTGTGGGCTGGTTACTTCGTGAATTAAGTGGCGGTTGATATAAAGAATCGGCGTTTCGCCTTCTGCTTCGTGAACAATATGTGAATCGAAAAGTTTTTGATATAGTGTTTTAGCTTGTTGCATACAATAGTCCAACTCAAAAAGAATAATTTTGCAATACAAGCGGTTATTTTCGTAAAATCATTTGCAATGCTTTAGAAAAATCCAACCGCTAGCTTAGGTGAAAGAGAATATAACGATTAAAAAACAGAAAGTAAAACAGATTTTTACGGAAAATAACGATTTTTATTCTGCTGAATAAGCCTAAAAATAGCTTTATTAAGTGATGTTTAGTATATTATTCTGTGTAAGTTGTGTGTTGCAGTAAGTTATCTAGTTATTATTAAACTTTATAGAGCTATTTTCTTATTTATATTTTTAGGAAGTTTTTGCAGCAAAAGGTGAGATCTATCACAAATTTAAAAAAATGTGCTTGCAATAAATAAGCTAATATCTAAACTTGAAAGATCTATATTCAGTTGATTTAATGGCAATCATAAATAATTATTCATAGATGGAGATTAAATATGCAATCAAAATTCCCTCTTTCAGCCTTAGCTGCTTCATTAATTTTAGGCCTATCAGCTAATGTATTTGCGGCAAAAGTACCTGAAGGCACAGTGCTTGCAGAAAAGCAAGAAATCACAATTAATAATGGTTCAGAGCCATCAAGCTTTGACCCGCATAAAATTGAAGGCGTACCAGAATCTCAAGTGACGTATCAATTATTTGAAGGTTTAGTAACAAAAGATTCGGGGCTGTAGTAGATTAGCCCTAAATCTCACACCATTTTCGCAACGTTTTGAGCTGTTCTTTTGGTGTACCAAAGTTAAACCGGAATTCACATTCCTTCAAGAATAAAGGGAAATTTTTTCGGTTAATTCCGTTATATTTTCGGAGTACTCGCTTCGCTTGATTCCAAAAATTTTCAATGCCATTGATATGGTTT
>NZ_JBGTYY010000043.1:0-15226 GCF_041807705.1 Mannheimia kashgarensis | reverse complement strand
CCCATTTTGAGCTATATTTGAAAGAATGCGAATGGCGTTTTAATCACAGTGACTTAAAATCTCAAATATTCCTTTTAAAACAATTGGTTAAAGGGGGTTTAGGTTAGTTATCTAGGACAGCCCCTTAATATATGTATTATTAAGTAGTTTATTAGCGTTTTTCCCTAAATAAATATCATCTTCAAAAATACAAATGTAGTCTAAATCCTTCTCTTTAGCTAAATGCCATATGGCTTAAGGCACAAGATATTTCACCTTTTGTCAAAGAACTATTGTAAATATTAATTCCTAATTGTGATGCTTGTCTTTCCATTGAGTCAGGAGTAATTGCATCAAAAAATTCAAAAGGGATATGTTGTTTACCAAATTCAGATTCAATATGTTTTCTGCGATCTTCTGCAGAAGTAAGACTAATCACATAATTATTCATAATCGATATCTTATAATTTACAAATGGTTAACTTATTTATAATTTTTTAATTTCTATATGTCCATTTTAAGCTATTAGTAGAAGTTAGCTTAATAGTTTTTGCAAAATTCTTAATAAATATAACCGCTTGTAGGGCTATTTTAATGGTGTCAATTCGGTCATTGGCCAGCGAGGTTTCACACTAATACTTAAATCAGATGATTCTCCGTTCTTTAAGCGTAAAAAGCCAGCATAGGCAATCATTGCGCCGTTGTCGGTACAAAATTGTGGGCGAGGGTAGAACACTTCGCCTTTTAATTTTTTCATCATTTCTGCTACATCGGCACGAAGTTGTTTATTCGCACTTACGCCACCTGCCATAATGAGACGGTTATAGCCTGTTTGTTCTAATGCTCGTTTGCATTTAATTAAGATAGTATCGACTACTGCTTGTTGGAATGCGTGAGCAATGTCGCAACGAGTTTGTTCGTCAATTTCCCCATTTTCATTAGCATTCGCTTTAATAGTGTTAGCAGCGAAAGTTTTTAAGCCTGAAAAGCTGAAATCTAAGCCTGGTCTATCTGTCATTGGTCGAGGGAATTTGAAGCGATTAGGTGTGCCAGATTCTGCCAGTTTTGACATCGCAACACCAGCAGGGTAGTCTAAACCAAGTAACTTACCTGTTTTATCAAAGGCTTCTCCTGCGGCATCATCGATTGATTCGCCTAATAGTTCGTATTGACCTACGCCATCAACTTTGACTAATTGAGTATGCCCGCCAGAAATCAGTAATGCAACAAATGGAAATTCAGGAGCGTTTTCTTCCAGCATTTGAGCGAGTAGATGACCTTCCATATGATGAACACCGAGAGCAGGTACATTCCACGCATAAGCTAAAGAGCGAGCAATGGTTGAACCGACTAATAATGCTCCAACTAAGCCCGGCCCTGAGGTATAAGCAATTCCATCAATGTCTGAAGGCTTTAAATTGGCTTCTTTTAAGGCTTCTTGGATTAGAGGTAGTGTTTTACGGATATGATCACGAGAGGCGAGCTCTGGTACAACGCCACCGTAATCAGCGTGCATATCAATTTGGCTGTAGAGTTGGTTTGCCACTAAGCCTTTTTCTTCATCATAAATGGCAACGCCAGTTTCATCGCAAGAGGTTTCAATGCCTAAAATTCGCATAATATCCTTAAATAAGTAAAAGCCAAAAGGGGCGAAATCGCCCCCCATTTTTCGTTTCTATGTGTTTAGAACTGCTCGCCGTATTTCGGTTTTGACGGGTTTGGTAAGGTTTTATTTTCGTATTCTTGAATTAAGGCATCTGTTTTTTGCTCGGCATCTTGAATACCCATTTGTTTATACGCTTCTTTTAAATATGGAAGAGCTGCTTTTGTTGCTTCAGTATTAGGGTAGAAACGTAACATTTCTTCAATACGGTTTACCACTGCAACATAAGCGTTACGATCATCATAGAATTTAACAATCGATAATTCGTGTTCTGCTAAGCGGTTGAATAAGTAATTCATCCAGTTTTGTGCATCTTGAGCATATTGGCTTTGTGGGTAGTGCTGAACGATAGTTTGGAAGTTACCGTAAGCATTACGTACATTATCCACCGCACGAAAAGCACGATTTACGCCGAAGAAATCTTGAATAAAATTATCACCTAAGCGTGCGTTTGAAAGACCAGCAAGATAGAATACATAATCCATATTCGCAGCATTTGGGTAAGAACGAGCAAAACGTTCTGCGGCGTCTAATGCTTTATAATATTCACCAACTTTATATTGTGCATAAATTAAACTTAGTTGGGTTTGTTCACCTAAACCGGTATATTGCCCACCCTTAGTACCTACACCCTCTAAGTAACGAATAGCAGAGTTATAATCGCCGTCTTGTAAATAGGTTTGCCCTTTGCTATAAAGGTCTTGAGCGTTTGATTCTTCGATATCTTTATTAGAACTTGAACAACCTACAACAAGCCCTGCTAATACTAATGTGGCAAGAGTTTTAAATTTACGCATATGTTTTACCTATAAAAAGTGTCTGAGACTAAAAGTTAATGTACAATATCGTCAGACTAAGAATAACTTGTGAAGTTCATCGTGCTATTTTATATAACATCACGCAAGTAAGCAAATGACTAATTAGGATTTATATTTTAATGACTACTCAACAAAAAATTTTAACCGCAGAAATTACTGCTGATTTATTAGGGGCTCGCTTAGACCAAGCGCTCGCACAACTTTTCCCTGACTATTCACGTTCACGCATTAAAGTCTGGATTGAAAATGATTTAGTCAAAGTCAACGGTAATATTGTGAACAAAGCGAGAGAAAAAGTATTTGGCGGTGAAAGTGTTGAAATTACCGCTGAAATTGAGGAAGAAATTCGTTTTGAACCGCAAGATATTCCACTCAATATCGTGTATGAAGATGACGATATTATTGTTATCAACAAACCGAAAGATTTAGTGGTTCACCCAGGGGCTGGTAATCCAGATGGTACGATACTAAATGCTTTGTTACATTATTATCCACCGATTGCAGAAGTACCAAGAGCCGGCATTGTGCATCGTTTAGATAAAGATACAACAGGTTTAATGGTGGTGGCGAAAAATATTCCAGCCCAAACGCATTTAGTAACAGCATTGCAAAAACGCCGTATTACACGTGAGTATGAGGCAGTAGCAAGTGGTATTATGACGCAAGGAGGTAAAGTAGATGAGCCAATGGCTCGCCACCCGACTAAGCGTACTGCAATGGCTGTTCACCCAATGGGAAAACCGGCAGTTACCCATTATCGTATTATGGAGCGTTTTCGTAACTACACACGTTTACGTTTGCGTTTAGAAACGGGACGAACCCACCAAATTCGTGTACATATGGCACATATTGCCCACCCATTATTAGGTGATCAACTTTATGGTGGCAGACCTCGTCCACCAAAAGGGGCAAGCGAGGAATTTTTAGCTGTATTGCGTGGTTTTCAACGCCAAGCATTACACGCCATTATGTTACGTTTAGAACACCCAATTACAGGCGAGTTGATGGAATGGCACGCCCCACTACCAGAGGATTTTGTAGAACTCATTCAAGCATTAAAAGAGGATTATGAACTTTATAAAGATGAATTAGATTATTAATTTAAGGTGTTGCATTTATAATTTAGAGTTGTTATATTGGGATTGTTTTCATAACAAACAAAAAAATAAGGAGCGTTTTATGAAAAAATTAGTATTAGCAATTTTAGCAAGTGCAACTTTCTTAACAGCATGTAACACGGTTGATGGCGTAGGCAAGGACGTTGAGAAAGCTGGCGATAAAATCCAACAAGCAGCACAATAAGAATAATTAAAAACCTCTGATAACCTCAGAGGTTTTTTGTTATCAGAAATTTATAAGACTAATGCAATTAAAAAAATCAAAATAACAGGAAATTCTAGCATTCCAATCTGTTTTACGTTTAAGCCTAAACTTGGCACAATAATTGCACGACCAGCTGCAATTAAATAAGCAAAGAAGACCGCTTGCATTGAGCTTAGACTATAAGCGAAAGCCAATAATAAGTGTGTTGCAATGCTAAGTTCCATATAAACGGGGTTTTTACGCTCTCGCACCATACTTTTTACATAGAATGTAGTCGCAATAAAAAACAAGGTTGGGTGGAGTAAAATCTCCATATTATATTGTTTTGTAACAACATAATAAGCTGCCATTCCCATTACTCCAAAAGTTAAAATCCCTGCAATATCATTCCACAAATTTCGCTCATCTTTTTGCTTAGCAAAGAAAATTTGAATTAACCCAAGCGGTAGAATTATCACTAAAAATTGCAAAATAGCAGGCAGGCTATAAATAACAGGCAGAGCAAAGAGCAGGCTTAAAGCGAAGTAAATTTTTGCCCATTTTTTATTGCGTTCGGTTGGTTTTTTACTAAATAAAGAGAGAAAAGGATAAGAGAAAAAGTAGAGGAATAGCCAAGAAAGTCCAAAGAAAATATGTAAAGGCGTAAAGCCAGTTTTAATGACAGCATACAGAAAAGGCAGCATTGCCATTGCTAATGCACCGTGCTGGTTGGAAATAACAGGTTTTTCTTTGAACATTCGATTTCCTTATTAGGTGAAAATAAAAAGGCGACTATTTTAGTCGCCTTTAAATTTTAAGAAATCCTAGAATAATTTTCTAGAGGTCTCGTATAATTCTTCTTTAAACGGACGACGCATATTATTAATTGCATCAATAATATCGTGATGAACTAACTGCTCGTTTTGAATACCGACACAGTGTCCGCCAAAACCTTGTAATAATAATTCCACCGCGTAAACGCCCATACGAGAGGCTAAAATACGGTCGAAGGCACAAGGTGCACCACCACGTTGGGTGTGACCTAACACAGTTGCACGGGTTTCATTGCCGAAACGTGCTTCAATTTCTTTCGCTAATGCGTGAACATCGGTCATCAATTCGGTAATTGCAATAATCGAATGGCGTTTACCTTTATGGAAACCTTCTTCGATGCTTCGCATTAACGCTTCTTTATCTAAGCCTTTTTCCGGTACGATCACATATTCGCAACCACCGGCGAGGGCAGCACTTAGGGTTAAATCACCGCAGTGGCGACCCATAATTTCTACAATTGAAATACGTTGGTGCGAGCTTGAAGTATCACGCAGACGGTCAATCGCATCTAATGCGGTTTCAAGGGCGGTTTGATAGCCGATGGTGTAGTCTGTTCCCACAATATCATTATCAATCGTACCCGGAATACCGATACAAGGGTAACCAAACTCTTCGGTTAATAATTTTGCACCCATATAAGAGCCGTCACCACCGATTACCACTAAGGCATCAATATCATATTTCTTTAAGGTTTCTACGCATTTTTTACGCACTTCGGGGCGTTTAAATTCAGGAAAGCGAGCTGAACCTAAGAACGTACCACCACGGTTGATGGTTTCAGACACAGAACGGCGATCAAGCGGGATCACTTTATCGTGATAAAGCCCATAGTATCCGTCTTGAATACCACACACATCTAAGCCTTCATTTAATGCTGTACGCACCACACCACGGATTGCAGCGTTCATTCCCGGAGCATCGCCACCACTGGTTAATACCGCGATTTTTTTGATTTTTTTACTCATTTAAAAACACCTTGTTGATAAATTAAAGTTAAGATTGAAACTGGTGTAAAGATTACAATATTCAGCCTTTTCGTTCTACTAAAAAATGTGTAATTTTTGATTTAGTTTAGCTTTCTTGCAAAATTTCAAGGGCAAAATCTAAGGCGTTGAAAAAATGCTCAACATCTTGTTGGGTATTGTAATGGGCAAGCGAAAGGCGAAGTGTGCCGCTTTCTTGCAAATAACGTAAATAAGGCTTGGCACAATGTTCGCCGTGCCGAATAGCGATTTTACTCTGGGTCAAAAAAGCGGCAATATCAGCAGGGTGCTGATCTTTAACCACAAAACTAATGGTTGGCGTATTTTGTTGCCCGATAATTTGTAAATTTTGATAAGAATTTAACCGCTTGCGGGTGTATTCAGCCAAGTCATAAAGCTGACGATTAAGATCGACAAAATCCCATTTTTCGAGCCAAGTCAACACTTGCCCAAAGGCGATAATGCCTGCGATATTCGGCGTGCCGGCTTCCAAGCGATAAGGTAACTCTGCCACAGTTAATTCACTTTCCGTAATGTTTTTCAGCATTTTACCGCCAAATACAAGCGGTTGAATTTGCTCCAAACTTTGCAATTTGCCGGTTAGCACACCCACACCGTTTGGACCATACATTTTATGGGCGGAGAAAGCGTAGAAATCTGCATCTAATTTCTGCACGTCCACTTGCTCTGAGCAAACTGCTTGAGCAATATCTAACACAATTTTAGCAGAGCAAGATTGGCGGATAAGCGGGATTATTTGTTCCGCTGGTTGGCGAACCCCTGTTACGTTAGAAACTAAATTAAAGGCAACAATTTTGGTTTTTTCCGATAACGCATTTTTAAGAGTTTCAAGCTCAATTTCATACTTATCATTAAGTGGCAACACCACGAGTTTCGCCCCTGTACGCTGTGCCAACTGCTGCCAAGGAATAAAATTAGCGTGATGTTCCGCCACTGAAATTACAATTTCATCGCCTGCTGCAATTTGATGCTCCAAGCCATAAGCCACGGTGTTAATACTTTGGGTTGTGCCGCTCGTCCAAATCACCGCTTCACGAGTTTCTACATTAAAACGTTTTGCAACCAGATCACGAGCTAATTCATACTGTTTGGTTTGTGGCAAATCGTACTGACTGCGATGCACCGAACCAGCAGAGGAGTAAAACTCACTTGTTGCTTGAATAAGTACATTAGGCTTTAGGGTTGTGGCGGCAGAGTCTAAATATGTCCAACCATCCGATTTTTCAAAAAAGGGGAAGTGGGTACGGAATAGGGCGTTAGGCATAAGTTAATTCCTAGGATTTTTTTGAAAATTTAGTTAACAAGAAAGCACTTATTATAAAGAAATGTTTTGAGATAAGAAGCATTTCAAGAAATAAAAGGATTTATTTTGTTAACTTCCTGTTAAATTGTTGTTGACTAATAAAATTTTTTTTATAAAATCCATATAAAAAATATGGTCTATTTGGAGGGGTAAAAAATAAACGTTACTAACGTATGAAAAGAATAAGATAATCTATATTTTTTTAGAATGCTCTGAAATATATTCTATTTATTTTAACCTAAGGGAGGTTACATGAAACCTTTTTTTAAATAATAATAAAATCATAAATATATTTTTATTTTATATTTTTATATATTGTATGTCATTAATAATATCATCATTTTTTAATGTGCATGTTGCTTATTTCTATTTTGGAATATTAATTTTTATTTTATTTTTTAATTATTTTAAGAAAATAGTCACTTTTTTGTTAAAAGTGTGACGTTTATTTTTGCTGAGTTTTTAGTTTTATATTTAATGCTGTAATATGTTTGTATGTGAGGTTTTTATGTATCTTAAAGTATTGTTTTTTACATCAAGTATTTTGCTTCCTTTTGTATATAAGGATATTCGTATGTCAGCAAATAATAGTCTTTATTTTTTTATGAAAAAAACTATATGGAAGGTTTTGTTTTTTTCGATGCTGTCTAATTTTTTCTTTTTTATAAAAGATGGATATATGAAGGAACTTAATGTTTTATATATTGTGGAAGATGTTGTAAGTATAGTATTATTTTTAGAATTATTTTTAATATTAGTTTTTGTGATCAGAATTAGATTAAAGGGAGCGAGGTGAAAGAGTTATCATTTTTATAATTAATTTTGATTATTTAATTTATAATGCTTTGGTATTGTTTTAATTTATATTTAATTTGATTTTTTTCTTGTTTTTATAATGGTGTAATCTATGGAGAAAGATGGGTTGATTATTTTGATTAATATGATTCTATGGTTGCTTATCTTGTTTTTCCCCCCGTTTTTATTAAGTAGATATTTAAATAATAAAATGAAAGATAAAAAAAGAGTGGATTTAATTATTTTGTACGTTGTTATATTAAATATGTTGTTTTTTAGATTTTTTCTTGATTATATTGGGAAATATCCAGTTATTTTTAATTTAAATTAAAGGAGGTAATATGAAAGAACTAAGTATTGAAGAACTTAAGTTAGTTCAAGGAGGCATTTTGCCTGCAGTATTAGGTGCTGCAGTTACAGCTGCTGCAAGAGGAGCGGCTATGGGGGTTGCTTCCTATGGAGTCAGAGAAACATTTGGTGATCAAAATTATAACTGGAAAGATGTAGGAGCTGCAGCAGCTGGTGGTGCTATCGGAGGATTAATTGGTAATAGTAGTACAACAAGAGTTGTATCATCAATATTCTTTAGTGGTGCAACCGAAGGGCTATTTCATTCAATATCCAAAGATATAAATAAAGCCACAAATAAGTCAGGCTCAGATTATGATTGCGGTGATGGTACAGATTACCAAGATTAAGGAGATAAAATGAAAATTCAATTTCCAATTTCTTATCAAGAATTTCGTGAAAATTATTTTGAGAAGCAACCACTTTTAATGAAAGGTGCTATAGATCCGCAAGATTTGCTTTCTTGGAGGGCTATCAATGAAGTATTACTTCGTTGTGATTTACTTTCTGAAGATGCAATTAAAGTAATGTATAAAGTAGGTTGAAATACTTTAATGGAGAGAGTATGGTGGATTTTTCTATTTTGATATTAGTTATAGTATTGCCTGTTATTTTTGTGAAAGTTGTAGATGTACTGTTGCTTAGTAAGTTAGATATGAGTAAGGAAAAAAATGGCAAATGCCAAATAATAATATATTTATTTATAATAATTTTACTTGGGACATATAAGAGCTATTTTATTTAAAAATAAATAAGAGGAGAGAAAATGAAAGATCTTAGTATTAAGGATTGTGAAATAATATATGGAGGCATAGCCCCTTTGTGGTGGGATGGTACAGGCATTACATCATACTGGGAACTAAATTATACCACCCTACCACTAGTATTTTAGTTTATACGGCTAGATAAATATGATTTTTGAAAAAATATTACTTATATTGATTATCCCATTCATATTATCAAGAATTGTGTCTATTCTTCTTGTAAAGAAGATTGTAAAAAATAAAAATGTACAAGATGTTATTGAGGCTATAGTTCTAATAGTATTTGTTGTAATTATAAACATTATAGAGGAATATCTCTTATGAAAGAGTTAAAAATTGAGGATTGCCAATTTGTTTCGGCAGGCTTTGCACCTGTTATTGTAGGAGCTGTTGCTGGAGCTGCATATTATGTTGGGAATAGTATGATTTCTGGGGAAAAAATGACTTGGGAGAGTTTGGGAGCATCAGCTATAGGTGGGGCTATTGGTGGCGGTATTGGAGCAACAATGAAAGCTGGTGCGGTGACAGTGTCAACCTTATCTGCTTTAGGTGGTGGTATGGGGGAGGGCTTGTATAAAAGTACTTCTCAAGGTATCAAAAATAGTATTGGTATAAAGGCGAGTTGCAATCAATCAGGTTCGGATTATGGTGATGGATGTGATTATCAATAAGAGAGTATATTATGAAAATTCAATTTCCAATTTCTTATCAAGAATTTCGTGAAAGTTATTTTGAGAAACAGCCTTTATTAATGAAAGGAGCAATAAAGCAACAAGATTTACTCTCTTGGAATGCTATCAATGAAGTATTACCTCGTTGTGATTTACTTTCTGAAGATGCAATTAAAGTAAATTGAAATACTTTAATGGAGAAAGTATGGTGGATTTTTCTATTTTGATATTAGTTATAGTATTGCCTGTTATTTTTGTGAAAGTTATAGATGTACTGTTGCTTAGTAAGTTAGATATGAGTAAGGAAAAAATGACAAATGCCAAATAATAATATATTCATTTATAATAATTTTACTTGGGGCATATAAGAGCTATTTTATTCAAAAATAAATAAGAGGAGAGAAAATGAAAGATCTTAGTATTAAGGATTGTGAAATAATATATGGAGGCATAGCCCCTTTGTGGTGGGCTGGTGCAGGTATTGCATCATATGTGGGAACTAGATTTTACGGATGGCAAACTGATTTTATGAGGCTGTATGTCTGATTTTAACTTGATAGTATTGGTAATGTTTTTTATTTATATGTTTTCCTATATTTTAAATAGGATTAATATTGGGGTTTTTTATGGCTGTTTTATTATTTCCATTTCAAACTCAATAGTTATATTTAGCTGGGTTCATTTTGGGGGTGATTATAATTACCCTGTTATGCGTACAATTATTTATTCTTTATCTATGTCCATAATTATATTACCTATAGTGTATAGCGTATATAAGAAATTTTGAATTTTTCTTAAAGAGGTATAAATATGAAAGAAATTAGTATTAAAGACTGTGCATTAGTTGTAGGAGGGATGGGGCTTATTACAAGAAGTATGATCTCAAGCCCTGCTGTCAGAGCTGGTGTAACTACAGGGGCAGGGGCTTATATTACTGAACAGGCATACTTTGGGCAGGATATTACTGTAGGAGGTATATTAGGGTATGGTGCAGCAGGAGCTATTGGTGGGGCTGCAAGTGTAGCGAATAGTGTTATTAGAGCGACAAGATATTCGGAGATGATAGGTGCTGCAGTTGGTGGTGGATTAATAGGAACTGGAAATATGATAAATAATTCTATTAAGAATACTAATAAGTCAGGCTCAGATTATGATTACGGTGATGGTACAGATTACCAAGATTAAGGAGAAAAAATGAAAATTCAATTTCCAATTTCTTATCAAGAATTTCGTGAAAATTATTTTGAGAAAAAACCACTTTTAATGAAAGGAGCAATATCTCAGAAAGATTTACTTTCTTGGAAAGCGATAAATGAAATATTACCTCGTTGTAATTTACTTTCTGAAGATGCAATTAAAGTAATGTATAAAGGCAAAAGAGTACCTAAGAAAGATTATTTAGAAGAATATAATGATCTAGGTACTATTCGTTATAAATTTCAAGAAGAAAATTTATATGGTTTTTTAAGAGATGGGGCAACATTAGTCGCAAATGGTATTGTAAATGAACCAAGTGTTGATTGCTTCTCTCAAGAGATAGCTCAATTTACAGGCTGTCATATTTTTTCAAGTTTATATATTGCGTTTAATACTCAAAGATCTTTTAAAAGCCATTGGGATAGTCGTGATATTTTTGCAGTTCAAATGCAGGGTAAAAAGCGTTGGATTATTCACACTCCAACATTTAAAAAACCATTGTTTATGCATCGTAGTAAAGATATGCCTGAATATACTCCTAATCTTGATGATGTATATATGGATATTGTATTAGAAGCTGGAGATGTTCTTTATTTACCTCGTGGCTGGTGGCACGATCCTATTCCTGTTGGAGAAGAAACTGTGCATTTAGCTGTAGGCATTTTTCCTGCTTATACTCATAACTATCTGACTTGGGTATCTCAAAATATGGTTGAGAAAGAAATTGCCCGAGCTTCTTTATCGCATTATGAGTCAGATAAAGAGTTGATAGCACAGCTGGCAGAACACACAGCAGAATATATTAAAGATAAAGAGAATTATCGCAAATTTATTGAGAATTTTTATGATCAGAAGCGGATTGAAAAGCCACTTAATTTGGAAACTTTAGGAAATTATCAATATAATTCTATTTCGGAAAATCAAAAAATTTCATTTAAAACCAAAAATCATTATTTTGGTTATGAAAATAAGATAATTTCAAATGGATATGGTATTTCTCTTGACGAAGAGTTTGGAGATGTTATTAAATCTCTTAAACAGGGTTCGGAAGTTTCATTAAATGATATTTTAGAAAAAGTATCAGAAGATAAACGAGATAAATTTTCTCAGCTTATTTGGCAGTTATCTTATGTTGGTGTGCTAAAATTGAGTTAAATAAGTAAGGTTTTACTATAGTTATTTTGTTAGCCTCTAATAGAGGCTAATATTAAAATAATTTATTAGGTTGAGCTATTTTTTCTCTAAGTTTAATTATAAATATAGTAATCTTATAATTTATCCTGAATACTTCAGAAGTATAGATTATAAGTTATGAATGTAGGGGGTATCGATGTTGCTATTTATTCTTAGGACGTTATTACCTTTAATAATGTTATCTGCTTGTGTTAACTATCAAGAATATGATGAAAAGGATGGTGAATGTCATTATTCTTCCTATGGAAGTGGAAAGGCAAAAGATTCTGTTAGGAAAAGAATAGAGTATAATAGATGTTTAAGAGAGAATAAGCACTTATTTCATAAGTGGCAATCATTGAATAATATATCTTGTCTGTATAGATGTAAGATTAATTAATGTATGTAACTAAATTTTATTCCGAGTGTTTTATGAGATTTGTTACTGTGATTTATATTGCGTTTATTTATTTTATGATTAAACGATTTGTTTATCCATTGTTACCATTCGAGTGTGGCGTGGCTATTTATGATATTGTGTTTTTTTTCTTTCTGATTGTCTATTATTTTCTTGAAAAACGATTGTGATATATTTTTTAGACTGGTAGTGTTTGACTTTTTAATATGATTATTTTATTAACTTTATATTTTTATAAAATTATATCTTTATGTATATAGAAATAAGAGTGCTAATGTAGTTGTATAAATTGGTATTATATGTTCAGAAAAGAAGCTATTGCATATCAGTCAAAAAAATGGAAAAGCACTGCGGTACTATTTAGCAGAATTCCTGCTTGGTTTGTCTTTTTCATTTCTTTCTTTATTTTTGCTGCATTTATTTTATTTATTGTTTTTGGCAGTTATACCCTCCGTGAAGTGGTTATGGGTGAGTTGGTAATGCAATCTCATCCTATTTTGCTCTCTGCTCCTAAATCGGGCTATATTTCAACTTATTAGGTTACTCTTTGCTAGCCAAACTACTGTATAACATAAGTGACAAACTGGTTAATTATGATGAGTCTTTTGTAAATTTTAGTACTAAATTAACCGCTTATTTGAACAAGGTTATCAGCATATTGGGGCTATTTTATTCCATCAAAAATGTGAACAAGATCACAAATTTAGAAAAATATTCAAATTATATTGATAATTATTTTTATTTGGTTTATTTTTGTGGTGTATTTATTGTATCCATAAATACATACTATCAACCTTTTTAGGAGAAAAGTTATGAGAGAGATTACAAATACTTGCTGTTTACATCACGTTTCTGGTGGTTATTCTGGGTATGATTATGATCCTAACTGCCCAGGTTGTAATGGACAATGGGAGGAGAAGATCGAATTTCAAGAGAAACAGTAGTTAGAATAGGATCTTGGATAGGCGGAGCTGCAGGAACTGCGGTTAGTGCTGCAACAGGTGCAGGATTAGGAGTATCAATTCTTGCTGGCAATGGAGGGGCTGATTTTGGTGGATTTATTGCTGGAACAATATATGATAATCCAGAGAGTGCAAGGCATCCAGATTATGATGTTCCGTCAAGTAATCTAATCAATCCGTATAAGTAGCATATACTATGAATATAAGAAATCTCATTAATATATTGATTTTGGCTATTTGGATAATCCTAATTCCAACTATATCTGTTTTGTTAGATATATATTTCAATATAAATGGAATAGAAAAATGGCTTATTGTTTCCATAATAGCATTCCTTTATGTACTAGTTTTTAGAAAAAGACTCAACATAAAGATTTTTTAATATGTTCCGACAAGAAGCCTTAGATTATAAGAAATGGAAAAGTACAGCAGTGCTTTTTAGCAGAATTCCTGCTTGGTTAGTTTTCTCCATTTCTTTCTTTATTTTTACTGTATTTATTATTGTATTAGTTAGCTATACTCGATATGCAACTGTCGTGGATTAATTAGGTGATCTATGTTTAGCTAATTATCCTTTTTGCACCAAAATCCAGCTATATTTTCTTATTCCATATATTTTTATCTCATATCTTTCTTCAAAGCCTTCTTGATTCATATTACTATTTTTCAATTCTAGCCACTTATTTTGTGAAATATATCACATTTTTACAATAAATTAATAACTTGTAATTGACAATGATGATCATTTAAATAAGATTATCTGTGTGCCTATATACTAGGTACATATCAATCACTATTTTTATAGGAGAAAAGTTATGAAATAACTTACAAATAGCTGCTGTTTACAGCATGTTTCTGGTGGTAGTGGATGGATAGGAGCTAATGATTGCCCTATTTGTAATGAGGAATTGAGTAATGAGAAATCAGATACTGCTCAAGTTATCGGCAATGCTGCTGGAACTTTAATTGGACAGCGTATTGGTACAGCCATAGGAGGAATGGCAAGTCCAATAGGTGCTGTTGCAGGTGCTTATATTGGAAATGAGATAGGAAAGTTTATAGATACTGCAATAGCTACTAACTATCTTCCTCCACTCGGAGATGATAGTATTTTGTTAGACTACATTAAGAATGAACAACCATGGTAGGTCAAATGAAATTCAATCTAGTACTTTTCTGTGCTTTATTACTTGCTAGTTACATAGTTTCTAAATTATTTCCTGATGAGGGTTTGAAAACAACTATGCTTATTGCTTCTAACTTAATTGTTTATCTACTCATAAGAAAATTTGTGAAGTAATTTATTTTATGTTTAGACAAGAAGCCTTAAATTATCAGAAATGGAAAAGCACTGCGGTACTATTTAGCAGAATTCCTACTTGGTTTGTCTTTTCCATTTCTTTCTTTATTTTTGCTGCATTTATTAATTGTATTAGTTAGCTATACTCGGTATGCAACTGTCGTGGATTAATTAGGTGATATAGGTTTAGCCAATTATCATTTTTATAAAATATCTATGTGCCTATATACTAGGTACATATCAATCACCATTTTTATAGGAGAAAAGTTATGAAAGAGCTTAAAACTTAAAAATAGTTGTTGCTTACAGCATGTTTCTGGCGGAGGATGGATAGGCGCTAATGATTGCCCTATTTGTAATGAGGAATTAAATAATGAGAAATCAGATACTGCTCAAGTTATCGGTAATGCTGCTGGAACTTTAATTGGACAGCGTATTGGTACAGCCATAGGAGGAATGGCAAGTCCAATAGGTGCTGTTGCAGGTGCTTATATTGGAAATTAGATAGGAAAGTTTATAGATACTGCAATAGCTACTAACTATCTTCCTCCACTCGGAGATGATAGTATTTGGGGCTGTAGTAGATTAGCCCTAAATCTCACACCATTTTCGCAACGTTTTGAGCTGTTCTTTTGGTGTACCAAAGTTAAACCGAAATTCACATTCCTTCAAGAATAAAGGGAAATTTTTTCGGT
>NZ_JBGTYY010000042.1:0-16349 GCF_041807705.1 Mannheimia kashgarensis | reverse complement strand
CGCACCCATCAAGGCAAAATGTGCTGTGGTAGAACACCAATGGAAACATTACTTGATGGAAAACGTATTTGGGCAGAAAAGAATTTAGGCTCAAATTAATCTGACAGACGCATCATTTTAAACGGAGGGGCTGTCAGATTAGGTTTGATCTTCTACATGTAATGCAAAATGTCTAACAAATAATTTGCAAGTCTTTAGCAAAAAGTGACCGCTTGTAATAGTAAAAAGGGATTAAGTTGTTTAACTTAATCCCTTTTCTGATCAGATTATATTGTAATTATTTTGCCTTTGATTGTGCTCTTTTCACCCAAACAGCTGAGATAGTAAAGGCAACAACAAATGAAATTACCATACCCACAGAGTACATTGCAAGGCTATCTGGTCTGATTGACGGAATACCTAAGAAACCAGCCGCACCTAAAGCGATAGCTTTTACATTAAAGAATGCGATAAATGCACTTGCTAAGCCTGAGCCAATCATTGCCGCAATAAAGGCTTGGCGGTAGCGTAAGTTCACACCGAACATTGCAGGTTCGGTAATACCTAATAATGCAGAGATACCTGATGGCACTGCTAAACCACGCACTTTAGCATCTTTCATTGCGAACGCCACACCTAAACAAGCCGCACCTTGTGCAATGTTAGACATTGCAGCGATTGGGAAGATGAAAGTACCGCCTGTTTGTGCCACTTCTGCTAATAATTGAGTTTCTACCGCAATAAAGGTTTGATGCATACCGGTAATTACGATTGGTGCATAGAATGTACCAAAAATCGCTCCGCCGATAAAGCCTAATGAATCATATAACCAAGTTAAACCTGCTGAAATTGCAGAACCTGCTTCACGTCCGAATGGGCCGATTACGGTAAATGCTAAGATACCTGCGATGAATAATGACATCATTGGCGTAACAAGGTTATCTAAGTAGCTCGGTACAAATTTACGGAAGGTTTTTTCAAGGGTTGCTAATACCCACGCAGAAATAATAGTTGGAATAACCGTGCCTTGATAGCCTACTTTTTCAATTTCTAAACCGAAAATATTCCAATATTTGATGTTGCCTTCCATTAAGGTTTTCGCATAGTTCCAGCCATCTGCAAGAGCAGGGTGAACTAATAACATACCAAGAGCTGCCCCTAAGAATGGATTTCCACCAAATTTGCGAGTTGCTGAGAAACCAAGCAGCACTGGTAAGAATACAAATGGAGCATTTGCAACGGTGTTAATGAAATCCACTAAATCGGCAATAGCAGGATAGCGGCTAACAACAGATTCGCCTTCCCAGAAGAAGCCAACCGCAGTTAGCATTGAGTGAATACCCATTAACAAACCACCTGCCACAATAGCAGGAATAATTGGCACGAAAATATCCGCTAAGCCTTTTACCAAACGTTGTAATAATGGTTGATTTGCCGCACCAGCTGCTGCCACGTCAGAAGCAGACATATCAGCCAGCCCCATCTGTTTTTGCATTTCAGCGTGAACGCTATTTACAATGCCTGAACCGAAGATGATTTGATACTGACCTGAGGTTGAGAATTGACCTTTTACCCCCTCAATATTTTCAATGCCTTCTTTATCAATCTTTGATTCGTCAGCAATGGTTAAACGTAAACGGGTCGCACAATGAGCAAGAGTTGTAATGTTTTCTTTACCACCTAGTTTTGCGATGGTTTGTTCCGCAATTTTTGGAAAATTCATAGTAATTACCTTTGTGAGAATGGAATGTTTGCATTCTAACTAAAACGGTTTAGCTAAAAAAGAAAAGATTGAAAATATTTTTAAATTTGTGATTTAGATCACATTTTTAATGATTCTTGAAAGAATAGTTCTGCAGGCTAGATCATCCATAGCATTTGATTTAAGCTCTTGCTAACACCCATACCTGAATTTCCTCAACATTCCCTTTTAATAACTCTGCACAAATGGCATTTAAAGTTGAACCTGTGGTCAGCACGTCATCAACAATCGCTACTCGTTTATACTCTTTGATAGGTTGATAATGAAAAGCCTTTTTTAAATTTTTGCTGCGTTCTGCAGCACTCAAGTTGCGTTGAGAAACTGTCTGTCTTTGTCTTGTTAGGCTTTGATTATCCAACGGAATATTGAGCCATTCAGCTAACCAACGACTTAGCAATTCACTTTGGTTAAAGCCTCTTTGCCAATACCGCTGCCAAAATAATGGCACAGGTAGAATCACATCTGGCAATCTCAAACCTTGCTCTCGTTGAGCTTGTTTTATGGCTAAAAGTAATTGCCGAGCAAGGGCTTGATCAAGCCAATATTGTTGCTGAAATTTAAGTCGGTGTACCCAATCAGAAAGCGGCGGCTTGTACTCCCCGACTCTCACTAATTTATGCCATTTAGGTTCACTGTTTAAACAATAGCCACAATAATTGCGGAACTCTGCCGAACTCATTCCGCAGTGAGTGCAATAAGGCTGACTTTTTATTTGTTGTTGGCAAAGGCTGCAAAACCCGTGAATACCAACCGCCAATGATTTATCACAATGAAAACAACAAAAGCCGAACAGATTCATCTTTCCTCCTTTTCTTTGCAGATTATCAAACTTAAGCCGATTTTTTCGGACTATTTTTGTGATCTTGCTCGAAAAAAGAGTAAAATCTTACTATTGGCAACACAAAGGAAAAGCAGATGAACACACCACAAAAACCCATTAAAATTGTTTTTTTCGATATTGATGAAACCCTATATGTAAAACACAAAACCTATATTCCTACCTCTGTTACCGAGCAAGTTCTACCTCGCCTAAAAGAGAAAGGGATTATTCCTGCCATTGCTACGGGTAGAAATCACGGTTGTTTTCCTGAAGCCTTGAAACCCTATCTAAACCCTGAAACAGGTTTTGAACTATTCGTTACCATCAACGGGCAATATAATTTCTATAAAGATCAACTAATTAGCGATTACTCTCTCAGCCGTGAGCAAATCGAGCGAATTATCAATAAAGCAAATGAATTAGGCATTATTTATGCTTTCGTCACGCCAATGACGATTGCAGTTTCTGAAACCAATCCTATCGTTCACGAAGCGGTTTTACCAATTACGCCGAATTACTTGGTTGATCCTAACTATCACGAAAAAGAGCATATTGTGCAAATGCTGTTGTTTTACACCAAAGAGCAGCAACAAGCGGTCGAAAATAGCGGAATTTTTGCAAATGACTTAAAAGAAGCTCGCTGGCACCCGAATGCGGTAGATATTCTAAGAAAAGAGAACTCAAAGGCTCGTGGCATTCAAGATGTGCTGGCAAAACTGAATATCGATATTGAAAGCTCAATGGCATTTGGTGATGGATTTAATGATATGGAAATGTTACCGACCGTCGGCATTGGTGTGGCAATGGGCAATGGCGAACCAGAACTCAAAGCAGTCGCTGATTTCGTTACAAAACCCATTGAAGAAGACGGCATTCTATACGCCCTCGAAACATTAAAAGTCATTTAAACAAAAAGCGGTTGCAAATTTTTATAAATTTACGACCGCTTGTAAGATTTCAGATACAAAAAAACCTCGCAAGTTGCGAGGTTCTTTTTTGGGTTTTGAAATGATTAGTCAGCAATGATGCTTACATATTTACGGCTTTTCTCGCCTTTCACTTCAAATTTAACTTTACCGTCTACAGTTGCAAATAAAGTGTGGTCTTTACCCATACCTACATTTGAACCTGCGTGGAATTTAGTACCACGCTGACGAACTATAATGCTACCTGCTAATACAGATTCACCACCGAAACGTTTAACACCAAGGCGTTTAGCTTCAGAATCACGACCGTTACGAGTTGAACCACCAGCTTTTTTAGTTGCCATCTTCTAGATCTCCTCTGAAATTATGCTTGAATCCCAGTGATTTTCACTTCTGTGAACCACTGACGATGACCTTGTTGTTTACGGCTGTGTTTACGACGACGGAACTTAACGATTTTAACTTTTTCGCCACGACCTTGTGCTACAACTTCAGCCACTACTTTTGCACCAGAAACTACCGGTGCACCGATTTTAACATCTTCGCCATTAACGACCATTAAAACTGAATCGAATTCAACTTTCTCACCAGTTGCGATTTCTAGTTTTTCTAAACGAACAACTTGACCTTCGCTCACACGGTGTTGTTTGCCGCCACTTTGGAAAACTGCGTACATATTTACTCCGCTATGTGCCATCTGCTTTTGCTTTTAGGCACTAAATTAATTCATAAAAATAGGGTTGCAATTCTACGGAAAAACATTCAAAAGAGCAAGCAGGATTTTAATAAAATCTTTAAAATTTTGTTATCTCGCTTTTTAGGCTAACTATTTTGATCTTTTTTCTGATTTCGCAACCCTAAAATCACTATTTTAACTCAACCGCATATTCTTCCAGCTTGGGCATTTCTTTAACTAAGCCTTGATATTGCAAAAACTCCGCCATACGAATATAGCGATGAGAATCTAGTGCTCTCGGGCGATGTGCAAGGCGAGGTAAAGTATCAGCCCACGCACGGCGGTTTAATTCATTATTTAACTCTTGCGGTTTATAACTGACAAAATCCTCCCACGCAGCCTGTGGGTGATTGAGCGTATAAATCGTTGCCTTCTCTAAAGCGGTCAAAAAAGCAGAAAATTTTGCATCTTGGGCTTTGTCTTTATGAGCAACTAAAATCAACTCATCATAGGCTGGCACACCGTGCTCTTCGGGGAAGAAGGCTTTTCCTTTTTGGTTTTCCAATGCTAGTTGGTTTAGCTCGAAATTACGAAACGCCCCAATAACTGCATCAACTTGCCCTGAAAGTAATGATGGCGAGAGCGACCAGTTCACATTAATCAGCTCAACATCATTTTCTTTCAAATCAACCGAAGAGAGGATTGCTTTAAGTAACGCATCTTCAAATCCGCTAACGGAATAACCAATTTTCTTACCTTTTAGATCAGCAAGGCTATTGATCTTGCCGTTATCCAACACCACAAGGCTATTTAGTGGCGTGGCAACCAATGTGCCTATACGGCTTAGAGGCAAACCTTGTGCCACTTGTTGTTGAAGTTGTGGCTGATAATCCACCGCTAAATCTGCCTTGCCTGCGGCAACTAATTTAGGCGGCATAGACGGGTCGGCAGGCTCGATGATTTCAACCTCCAAACCTTGCTCAGCAAAATAGCCTTTCTGCTGTGCCACAATAATGGCAGCGTGGTCAGGGTTTACAAACCAATCTAGCATTAGGCTGATTTTTTCTTTTGCCATAACGCTATTGGCTGAAAGTAGAGCCGCAACGGCAAATAAAGTACGATGAAGTTTCATAAATGTCTCCTTTTATTGTTAGTTTAAATCCAGCCCCATTTGCCAAAATGCGGCTTCCATACGGCTGGCGGTGTTGAAAATTTGTTGTAATTCAGCTTTTTGTGTGTCGTTTAAAGGTTCATAGAGTTTAGTTAGATAATCAGCAAGGGCTTGGCTATCTTGTTGAAATTCAGTTGAGGCGTAAGTATCAATCCAACTCTGATAAGGATTATTCGCCACAGAATGTGGAGCAATACGGCGAGCAATTTCAGCATACCCCATCGCACAAGGAGCAAGTGCGGTGTAAAGTTCCGCTAGTCCGCCTTTCATTCCGCAATCTAAAACATAACGAGTGTAGGCAACGCAAGCAGGCGATTCTTCCGTTGCAAATAGTTCTTTCTCCTCAATGCCCCACTGCTTGCAATAATCAATGTGTAATTGAATTTCGCTCAGTAAGCCTGCATTCATCTGTTGGGCGAAATAAATATCTTCAAATCGCTCAGCCTTGAAAATACCTAGTGAAATCGCTCGGCTATATTGAAATAAAAAACGGTAATCTTGCTTTAAATAGTGCTGAAAGCAATGTTTGGGTAATGTGCCATTTGCAAGCTGTTTGACAAAATCGTGTTCCACATAATCAAGCCAATACTGCCCTGCTTGTTCGGTAAGCCGTTGAATAATAGTCATAAATTCTCCTTTTTAATGTAAATGTGCTGCCCAAGGCACAAGGCGTTTTAGTAATTTATCGGTAACAAAATAAAGTAATAACCCAATCACAATCAAAAAGCGATGGCAATGCTGCAGGAAGTTGAACCTTAAACAACATTGCAAAGGGAGAAATCTCTAAGGTTTTGGCTAAATCGAGCCAAGTTCTTGGTGTATTGCGCAAGCCATCAAAACAGGCGGCGGTTACAGGGAAGTAGATAATCAATATCGTCATCACAATTTTGGACGCAAGCCCATAACCAAACCACAACACGAGCAGAGGGGCAATAGCAAACACCGGAATGGCTTGAGAAATGACAAGCAAAGGCAATAAGAATTTAGACAATCGCTTATAGCTAGTCAGTAATAATGCCGAGCCTAGCCCAAATAAAAAGCCGAGCAGCAACCCTAACCCAATTTCCAATAACGTGATTTGAGCGTGAGTGGCAAGAAGCGGTGCATTTTCAATTACCTTTTGCCAAACCGTAAGCGGCAATGGCAGCATATAAGCAGGCATATTGCCGAAACTTACCACACTTTGCCAAAGAGCCAGCAAGCTAAATGTAATCACAAGCGGTCGAAAAAGTGGAATTTTTTGCAAAAAGGAACGCATTACTCTCCTCTGCCTGTGAGTTCATTAAATAATTGTTGCTGCAATGCCGATTGCTCGTGGCTATTGAGTTCTCTTGGTCGTTCGCCCTTAAGGGTAATGGTTAGGGAAATTTCAGCAGGTTGATGGCGTAAAATGCGAATTTCATCACTAACACGAATAGCTTCTTGTGGATCGTGGGTAATCAGCAGCACGGTTTTATCACGCAATAGCTCAACCGCAAGGGCTTGTAATTGATGGCGAGTTACTGCATTAAGGGCTGAGAATGGCTCGTCCATTAAAATCAGATTGGCTTCTTGCATTAAGGTGCGAGCCAATGCCACTCGCTGCCGCTGACCGCCCGAAAGCTGATAACAACGTTTATGCAAATGCTCGCCCAGCCCAACTTGTTCAAGCAGACTTATCGCTTTTTCTCTGCTTTCTGCTGATTTTTCACCACTTAAATGAGCCTGTAACTGAACGTTGTCAATAATGGAGAGCCACGGATAGAGCGAATCGGTTTGAGCCAACCACGCAAGGCAAGTGTGAGGAGTAAAAGCGACTTCGCCCGTTTGTATCGCTTCATTTTCTAAGCCTGCAATAATGCGTAAAAGTGTTGATTTTCCAACCCCACTTGCTCCCAACAGACTGGTCCAACTTCCTTTTTGAAGCTGAAAATTGAAGTGTTGAAATAGCACTTGCTTGCCAAATGTTAAGCAAAGATTGCGGATTTCAATGTGCATAATGCCCCCAAATCAACGATTTAGAGTAAGGCAAGAAAAGCGTGAAAAAGATAAAAGAATAGAGATAGGGATTGAATTTGGCATAATTAGTTTCCTACGGCAGTATTAACTGAATCAGGTTCACGGGTATCATCTCAGCTGAAAACAGCACCCCGACTAAAGTTAGCTCAAGTCTAAGAAAATTTAGTCCGATATGCAAATACTTTGTGAAATTATTCTTTTTGAAGCTAGGCTGATTTAGGGTAGAATGTGGGGCAAATTTTACCTAATTAGATGGAAACAAATGGCTACGCAATTAACTCTCGAACAAATTCAAGCTCTTGCAAATGAAGATATGCAAGCGGTAAACGCAGAAATTTTGGCTCAACTTAATTCGGAAGTCTTATTGATTAACCAGCTTGGGCATTACATTATCGCAGGTGGCGGCAAACGCATTCGCCCGTTAATTTCGGTGCTGGCTGCCCGTGCATTAGGTTATCAAGGTAAAAAGCATATTACGGCAGCGGCTTTTATTGAGTTTGTACATACGGCAACACTTTTACACGATGATGTGGTGGACGAATCAGACAAACGTCGTGGACGAGATACTGCCAATGCGGTGTTTGGCAATGCCGCAAGCGTGCTGGTGGGCGACTATATCTACACTCGCTCTTTCCAAATGATGACAGATTTAGACTCGCTTCGTGTACTCAAAGTGATGTCTTCTGCCACCAATGCGTTGGCAGAGGGCGAAGTTCAGCAGTTAATGAATGTGAACGACCCGAACACCACCGAAGCAAACTATATGCGTGTGATTTACAACAAAACCGCACGTTTGTTTGAAGCTGCTACGCAATGCGTGGCGATTGCTGCTGAAGCAAGTGTAGAAATCGAAAATGGCTTAAAAGAGTACGGCTGCTATTTAGGCACAGCTTTCCAGCTTATTGACGATATTCTAGACTACTCCGCCCAAAGCGAAAGTTTAGGCAAAAATGTAGGCGATGACTTTGTAGAAGGCAAACCAACGCTTCCACTCTTATACGCAATGCACGCTGCCGAAAAAGCAGGCAAAACCGCACAGGCTGAGCTTATTCGCAATGCAATTGAAAATGGCGGCGAACGGGATCAAATTCCTGACGTATTAGCCATTATGGCAGAACACAAATCGTTGGATTATGCAATGCAAAAAGCCCGTGAAGAAGCCCAAAAAGGGGTGGATGCGTTAGCCGTATTGCCTGAAAGCGAATACAAACNAAATCGTTGGATTATGCAATGCAAAAAGCCCGTGAAGAAGCCCAAAAAGGGGTGGATGCGTTAGCCGTATTGCCTGAAAGCGAATACAAACAGGCGTTGATTTCACTGGCGTATTTGTCGGTGGATAGGTCTTATTAATTTGCAAAAATCCGATACATTTAACCTCTTGTAGGGGCGGGTCCTGTGCCCGCCCGAACACTAATGATAATTTTGGGCGGGCACAGGACCCGCCCCTATATATAAAATGACAGAACAACAAAACCAACAACCCCAAGAACATATTGAAAGTATACGAGCGAAACGCCGTGCCCAACAGAATAAAAAAGACCCGAATGCCCCGTTTGTGCGTGAGAAATTAACGCTGCCAAACAGGCATAACAAATTACTGCTGCACTCTTGCTGCGCCCCTTGCTCGGGTGAGGTGATGGAGGCCATTCACGCCTCCGGTATTGAGTTTACCATCTACTTCTACAACCCAAACATTCACCCGCTCAAAGAGTATTTAATTCGTAAAGAAGAGAATATCCGCTTTGCCGAAAAGTGGGGGATTCCGTTTATCGATTTAGATGACGACTACGAAAACGACCGCAAAGAGTGGTTCAAAAAAGCAAAAGGAATGGAATGGGAGCCTGAGCGTGGCATTCGTTGCACAATGTGTTTCGATATGCGTTTTGAAAAGGCGGCAGAATACGCCCACAATAACGGCTTCCCTGTATTCACCAGCTGTCTAGGCATTTCTCGCTGGAAAGATATGAACCAAATCAACGATTGCGGACACCGTGCCGCCGCCAAATTTGATGATGTGGTTTACTGGGATTACAACTGGCGTAAAGGCGGCGGCTCACAACGGATGATCGAAATCAGCAAACGGGAACGTTTCTACCAACAAGAGTATTGCGGTTGCGTCTATTCCCTGCGTGATAGCAACAAATGGCGCTTAGAAACAGGTCGCCAACGCATTGAGATCGGCAAACTTTACTATTCGCCTGATTAATTTGATACAAGCGGTCAGATTTCACGAAAAATTTGCAAACATCGTACAAATATCAATATTCCAATGAATATGCACCCCTCTTTAGAAAAGAGGGGACGGATCACTAAAATTTCAAAAGAGGATAAAACAATGTCAAAATTCGCTATGGTTTTTCCCGGTCAAGGCTCGCAAGTGATTGGAATGCTTGCTGATCTTGCTCCGCAATATCCAATCGTAGAAGAAACCTTCAAACAAGCAAGTGATATGCTGGGCTATGATTTATGGGATTTAGTTCAAAATGGTACTGCGGAAGAATTAGGGCAAACCCAACGCACTCAGCCTGCTTTATTAGCCGCCTCGGTGGCGATTTTCCGTGTCTGGCAAGAAAAATACCCTGAATTAAAACCCTCTGTAATGGCAGGTCATAGCTTGGGCGAATACTCAGCATTAGTTTGTGCTGGCGTATTAAACTTCCAAGATGCGATCAAATTAGTTGAATTGCGTGGTAATGCTATGCAAGAAGCCGTGCCGGCAGGAAGCGGTGCGATGTATGCGATTATCGGTTTAGATAACGAAGCTATTATCAAAGCCTGCGAGCAAGCTGCAACTGAAACAGGCGAAATTGTTTCAGCGGTAAACTTTAACAGCCCGGGGCAGGTAGTAATTGCAGGCACAAAAGCAGCGGCAGAAAAAGCAGGCGAATTATGTAAAGCTGCAGGGGCAAAACGTGCGTTACCATTAGCGGTAAGCGTACCCTCGCACTGTGCATTAATGAAACCGGCGGCAGAAAAATTAGCTGCAGCATTGCAAAATATTGAGCTAAATCAACCGCTTGTACCTGTTATTAATAACGTTGATGTAGCCGTTGAAACTGATGCTGAGGCTATTCGTAACGCTCTTGTTCGCCAGCTTTATAGCCCAGTACGTTGGACAGAAACCGTTGAGAAAATGGCTCAAGATGGCATTACAACACTTTATGAAATCGGCCCGAACAAAGTATTAACAGGCTTAACGAGCCGTATTGTGAAAGAATTATCAGCACAGGCGGTAAACGATGTTGCCAGCCTTGAGGCAGTTCAAGCCTAATTGTAAGAGCGATAAAATGAGCAAAGAAACTATATTTATGCTAATCAGCGTATTGGTTGCATTGGTAATCGTGCCTGCTAGCTATATGTTTAGCAATGTTGATCCACTTGAAAACAGCTCCGTATTTAAACAATTTGGTATGCTCTCAGTTGCATCTGGTTGCTCATTTTTAGTTTATTTTCTCGCTATCCATCCTAAAATTCGTCAGGCTTTTATTGGCGGTGCCTCTCTCACCTCTGGCGCTATTCAAGCGTGGGCAATTTATGGCGTGCTGTTAAGCCAAGGCGACCCAAAAGGTGCGATAGCATTATTGCAAATTTATTTATTAAGCAGTTTGGGGCTATTAGTCGTCTCAACAATATGGGTATTCGCCCGCCCACGTTGGATTTATCCACCGCAAGGCTCGGCGGTTAAATATGCCTTATTTGGTAGTTCAACCACCGTCATAAACTACTTTATTATTCTTTTTATTTTTTATATTTTAACGCGTTAATCATCGTCTTTTATAGGAGAATATATGAGCAAAATCGCATTAGTTACAGGTGCAACTCGTGGTATCGGCAAAGCAATTGCCGAAGAATTAGTAGCAAAAGGTTACACCGTAGTCGGTACAGCAACCTCTGAAAAAGGAGCGGAATCCATTTCTGCTTACTTAGGCGAAAGCGGTAAGGGTTTAGTGCTAAACGTGGCAGATGCCGAATCGATTGATTGTGTATTAAAACAAGTCAAAGAAACCTTTGGTGATGTGGATGTCTTAGTCAATAACGCAGGAATCACTCGTGATGGTTTGTTAATGCGTATGAAAGATGATGATTGGTTCGACATCATTCAAACTAACCTTACATCCGTTTACCGCTTATCAAAAGCGGTGTTACGCCCAATGATGAAAAAAGGCGGTCGGATTATCAGCATTGGTTCGGTGGTCGGCTCAATGGGTAATCCGGGACAGACCAACTACTGTGCAGCAAAAGCGGGTTTAGTGGGATTCTCTAAATCATTAGCAAAAGAAGTAGCAAGTCGTGGTATTACCGTAAACGTTGTTGCACCGGGCTTTATCGCAACAGATATGACCGATGAGTTAAACGAAGAACAACGCAACGCCATCTTAAGCCAAATTCCAGCAGGTGAATTAGGCTCTCCACAAGATATTGCAAAAGCGGTGGCTTTCTTAGCTTCAGATGATGCTCGCTATATTAACGGTGAAACTATTCACGTGAATGGTGGGTTGTATATGAGTTAATGAGGAATTTATTTCTTAGTAATTCTTTATTTACTCCTGATAGATTCTATCAGGAGTTTTTTATTTCAAATTACCAATTCTTATTTGACAAATCAAAATAATTAATGTTAAAAATGGTTAGAAATTTGTTATAAAAACCTACTCTTAAGCAAAATATTGTCCTACCTTAAAATGGAGAAAACTATGAAAAAGTGCTTTTTAAGTTTCTTAACCTTATCATTAGCAATGGGAACAGCATTCGCTAATCCATCAGTTACCACAACAGCAGCAGCTCAGCAAGCAGCAATACGTTATGATAGTAGTAAGGATATTTTCCACCCCGTTTTTGCAAAAAATGGAATGGTTGCTAGTGAGCAAGGATTGGCTTCCGAAGTGGGTTTGTCTATTTTACGTCAAGGTGGTAATGCGGTAGATGCTGCGGTTGCAGTAGGCTTCGCACTTGCTGTTGTATTACCTAATGCTGGTAATATTGGCGGAGGTGGATTTATGGTACTACACGATGCTAAAAGAGGTAAAAATCTTTCGTTAGATTTTCGTGAAATGGCTCCTTTAAAAGCAAGTCGAGATATGTATTTAGATAAAGATGGCAATGTTATTGACGGAAAATCTCTCTATACTCACTTCTCTGTAGGCGTGCCTGGTACAGTTGCAGGAATGGAATATGCCCTAAAAAAATGGGGAACAATGACTTTAGAACAAGTTATTTCCCCTTCCATTAAGTTAGCACAAGAAGGCTTTACTGTCGGACCTGCCCTTGCAGCCACACTAAAACAAGAAACAGATAACTTAGCTAAATGGGAAAGTACCAAAGCTATTTTCTTTAAAGATGGCAAGCCTTTAGAAGAAGGCGATACATTGATCCAAAAGGATTTAGCTCTTTCACTTGAAAAAATAGCAAAAGATGGTGCTAAAGCCTTTTATGAAGGGGATATTGCAGAAAAGATAGTTGCTGAAATGGAAAAACATCAAGGTTTAATTAGTCTTGAGGATCTAAAAGGTTATCAAGTTGTTGAGCGTGAACCTATTGAAGGGGAATATCACGGCTATAAAGTCGTTACTATGCCACCTCCAAGCTCGGGCGGAATTCATTTAGTACAAATTCTTAATCTTTTAGAGCATTATCCTTTAGCCGAATATGGATCTAATAGTGCAAAAAGCATCCATTATTTAGCTGAATCAATGAAATTAGCTTATGCCGACCGCTCCGAATATTTAGGTGATCCTGATTTTGTAAAAATTCCTGTTAGAGGACTAACATCTAAAAAATATGCCGATGAGTTATCAAAAGGTATTGATGAAGCAATAGCAAAAACAGCAAGTGAAATAAAACCGGGTAAACCTCAACCTTATGAGAGCGATCAAACCACACACTACTCTGTTATGGATAAAGAAGGTAACGCTGTTGCAGTAACCTACACTCTTAACCTCAATTTTGGTAGTGGAATTGTAGCAGAGGGAACAGGCATCTTATTAAATAATGAGATGGATGATTTTTCTGCTAAACCGGGGGTAGCAAACGCATTTGGTTTAATCGGTGGTGATGCAAATGCTATTGAGGCTAAAAAACGACCTCTTTCTTCTATGACACCAACTATCGTAATGAAAGACAATAAACCTTGGCTAGTAACCGGTAGCCCGGGTGGTGCTCGTATCATTACAACAGTGCTACAAAGTATTGTTAATACAATAGACCATCAAATGAACCCGGCAGAAGCTATTGTTACTCCTCGTATACATCATCAATGGCTACCTGATGAGCTTCGTGTTGAAGAAGGCTTAAGCCGAGACACCATCAATTTATTAAAAGAAAAAGGTCATAAAGTTGTTGAAAAAGCAGCGATGGGAAGAGTACAAATCATTCAAGCTAGAGACGGCGGATTTTATGGCTACTCAGATCCTCGCAATCCGGAAGGAAAAACACTAGGTTATTAACCTCTTATAAAGCCGGAGAAATTCTCTGGCTTTTCTTCATTAAGAAATATTTCAAACATCAAGCGGTCTTTTTTTGCAAGAAGTTTGCAAATATGGCACAATTCTCCCCTTATTTTTTAATGTCTCTCCTTTTAATTTTTAAGTAGTACTTATTATGACTAAAAATACCTTCATCGTGGGCTTTATGCTCTTTGCGATTTTCTTTGGGGCGGGAAACTTAATTTTTCCGCCAAAACTCGGTTTAGATAGTGGCGTTGATTTTCTGCCCTCTATTATTGGCTTCGTGTTGACCGGCGTAGGCTTACCTTTACTTGGGATTGCTGTAAGCGGTCACTATCAGGGTGGTTATAAAGAAGCGTTGAGCAAAAATGTTCACCCTTACTTTTCCTTAATTTTCTTAATGGCGATCTACCTAACGATCGGACCATTTTTTGCTATTCCTCGCACAGGGGCAACCGCCTACCAAATGGCAGTTGTACCGTTTATTGGCGAGAGCAGCACAGTTTCTTTATTGATATTTACCCTCGTTTACTACTTAATTGCGGTATGGTTCAGCTTAAATCCATCAACAGTGGTTGATAGAATCGGCTCAATCTTAACACCTGTATTGTTGGTTGCCATTTTAGCGTTAGTTATCAAAGCAGTTATCTTATTAGATGGAAATGAATTACCTACGGTGGTAACTAAAGCTGATCCTGAAACCCCTCTCTTTACAGGCATTGTTGAAGGTTATTTAACAATGGACGCATTGGCTTCAATTACTTTCTCTGTGATTGTGATCAGTGCCATTAAAGCAAAAGGTATTGGCGGTAAAGATTTAATCAAACAAACCTCAATGGCTGGGGTCATTGCCGCTGTTGCATTGGCGGCAATTTATATTTCTCTTGCGTGGATTGGTAACCACTACCCGATTAGTGCAGAAACAATTACAGAGCTGAATGAAAAAGGTCAAAATATCGGTACATTTATTCTCAATAGTGTTGCAACTGATACTTTCGGAGCATTTGGTCGCACGCTACTGGGTGTGATTGTAACCCTTGCCTGTTTAACTACCTCGATTGGTTTAATCGTAACCACAAGCGAATATTTCAACGAAGTATTCCCTAAAATTTCCTATAAAGTGTATGTGCTGATTTTCACGCTTATTAGTTTTGGTATTGCAAATCAAGGCCTAGATTTTGTTATCTCAAAATCTGTGCCTGTATTGTTAGTGCTATACCCGATTGCGATGACGGTTATCTTCCTGATGTTTATCAATATTTTCATAAAGTTGCCGTTGCTAGCTCAACGCTTACCATTGGCTTTGGTTACTGTTGTGTCTATTCTATCGGTTGCTGGTGTAGAAGCATTGAATGCTCTACCACTCAAATCTATCTCAATGGAGTGGATTCCGTTTGCCGTTGCAGGCACAGTTATTGGCTATCTAGTCGGTAAAAAAGCCTAATTAACACTATCTAGGGTGCGTAATAAACGCACCTTTTTACTATAAGGAATAAAAAATGCCTGAATTACCCGAAGTAGAAACAAGCGTGCGAGGCGTTGAGCCTTATTTAAAAGGGCAAACCATTAAGCAGATTATTGTCCGCCAACCAAAACTACGCTGGACAGTGAGCGAAGAATTATCGCAAATGGAAAATGCAAGGATTGAATGTATCGAAAGACGGGCGAAATATCTGATGATTCATACCGATAAAGGCGATATTTTAGTCCATTTGGGAATGTCCGGCTCACTCGGCATTTTACAAGAAAGTCAACAAAAAGAGATTGGCAAACACGATCATATCGATCTTGTTACCCAAAACGGTACCATTTTACGTTATAACGATCCTCGCAAATTCGGCTGTTGGCTATGGGCAGAAAAAGCCGAAAATCACGAACTACTTCGTAAACTCGGCCCCGAGCCGCTTTCAGACGATTTCACCTCTGATTACTTATTTGCAAAAAGCCGTAAAAAAACGACCGCTTGTAAAACCTTTATTATGACGAATGAAGTGGTTGTAGGTGTTGGAAATATCTATGCCTGTGAAAGCCTGTTTATGGCGGGGATTCACCCTGAATTAGCGGCACAAAACCTGACGAAAAAACAGTGCGAACGTTTAGTGAAAACCATCAAAGAAGTGCTAACCAAAGCGATTATTCAAGGTGGTACAACACTCAAAGATTTTATTCAACCTGACGGCAAACCCGGCTATTTTGCTCAAGTGCTACAAGTTTATGGGCGAAAAGGCGAAGCGTGCAACGATTGCGGAAAGCCGATTGAAACTAAAGTGATTGGGCAACGTAACACTTACTTTTGCTCGAAGTGTCAGAGATTGCCTAAGTGATTTTGATTAATCGCTAATATAAAAAAGGTCATATTTGCAAAAAAACGTACAAATATGACCGCTTACTACTAAGGAACTATGAAAAAACTATTTAGCGTTAAAGATATCTTGCCACATTAAATAATATGTAGAAGATCAAACCTAATCTGACAGTCCCCCGTTTAAAATTACCGTGTCTGTCAGATTAATTTGAGCTTAAATTCTTTTCCACCCAAATCCGTTTTCCATCAAGTAAGGTTGCCATCGGTGT